>JAJRRJ010000018.1 GCA_024279575.1 Alphaproteobacteria bacterium
CTAAAAAGGCCCAGGTGCCAACCACCGCCAAAATGATGACCAGCAAATGACGGGATTTCCAGCCCATACGAAATCGGCTAACGCTTGTAGCTGTTTTTTCCATTTTGATGACCCACTCCTGTTGAGCTAAAATTCTGACACGCGAACAACTCAGTGCCTTCACGAAGCTGTTTCCCTGAAATGGGGCTCCCGTTCAATAAACAAATGCGTGAACTGGCGCAGGTTCCACTTTCTAAAATACCGCCCGAGGGAAATATCAGATGCAGATCAGTAAAAACCTGAAAGTAGAGTTAGTTGCTGACAAACGGCTTCAGATTCTGCAAAAACCGATGAACATCCGCTGAAATCGCCTCCAGAGAAAGCACTTCAAGCGCGTCAACTGTCCAGGTTTTTTCCGGTGTCAATTTGGCTTCCAACTGCTCCAGACTGTCTTTGTAACTTATTGGAAGTGCGAGTTTTTTTGCCTCCCGCAACAGTATTAACAGCCCGTGCACCTCCCCCATAACCTTAAAACTTGCCATCATCGGCACCAAAAGATCAGTCTCATCCTGCCAGGATCGTCCCCCAAACACCTCTTGTGTTACCCTTTGCCCGGCCCCATTACATGAATAACGCACACAACCGACAAACCCCTCGTCAGTAAGGTTTGAGTGAATTAAACAACGCCCTTTGCCCGTCAAATGCGGACAGGGCTGGCCATTAGCCTTATCAATTGCGAACAGATCAGATTTGTCAAAGGCAAGCGATACGCAGCATAGGGAGGCACATTTTGAGCAATCATCTTGAAGTGAAAATTCCACCGGCATCAAACCACCTGTCCATCGGCAAACCCTGGGGACCATGCCCACAAAAACCAACAATTAATGGATATCAAACCACCTGCCCCGCAGCAAATCCCGATGACCAAGCCCATTGAAAATTGTAACCGCCCAGCCAGCCGGTCACATCCACAACTTCTCCGACAAAAAACAAACCCGCAACCTGGCGCGCTTCCAGCGTACGCGCATTCAAATCCCGCGTGTCAACGCCGCCAAGTGTAACCTCGGCTGTACGATACCCCTCCGTGCCAATGGGTTTTACCTGCCAACAATTGACGTTTGCTGCGATCTGCCCAAGTTTCTTGTTCCCAATATCTGCCAGACGCCCCTCAATATCCCCCAACACCATTTGAGCCACACGCTTTGGCAAATACGAGGGCAAAAAAGTGCCAATGTCCTGTTTTCCATTTTCATCCCGCGCCGATTTGAGTGCCGCCAGCATATCCACATCAGGCGTCAGATTAATTACAATCACTTCCCCTTCCTGCCAAAAGGACGAAATCTGCAAAATGGCCGGTCCACTCAACCCGCGATGGGTAAAAAGCATGGCTTCCCGAAAGCTCCTTTTGCCACAACTCACCTGTGCATCAAGGCCTATTCCGGCCAGCGGCGCACTAATATTTTTCAAAAACCCTGTTTCAAATACCAACGGCACCAACCCAGGACGGGTTTCACAAATTCTCAAACCAAATTGTTCAGCGATCCGGTAGCCAAAATTGCTTGCACCCATTTTTGGAATGGATTTACCCCCACACGCAACAACCAGTGAGGAACACGAAATATTTTCGCGTCCCGTTGACACCAAAAACCCGCCCCCTTCGCGCGCACCAATACCACGCACTTCACAACCGGTCCAAAGCGTTACCCCGGCCTCAGACATGTGGCGCAAAAGCATATCCACAATCTGGCGGGCACTTTCATCACAAAACAGCTGACCCAGAACCTTTTGGTGCCATTTAATATTTTCGCTATCCACCAGTGCGATGAAATCCTTGGGCTTGAACTGGCTCAGGGCCGACAGGCAAAATTTGGGATTAGCGGATAAAAAATTACTGCCACGGGTATCAACATTGGTGAAGTTGCATCGCCCGCCCCCCGATATACGAATTTTTTCACCCGGATTTTTGCAATGTTCCAAAACAAGAACAGAACGCCCCCGTTTACCCGCCTCAATGGCACACATCATCCCGGCGGCGCCCGCCCCCACTACAACCACATCAAACTGTTTCATATTTTATAACCGCGCTACTGAAAATGTGTCGCACTGACCAACATTGGAGGTGGAAAAGCCCCGTTCAAACCAGCGTTTGCGTTGTTCTGATGTGCCGTGACTAAAGGTTTTTGGCACCGCATATCCTTGTGCCTGTTTTTGCAGCGTATCATCGCCAATGGCGTTGGCCGCATTCAACGCCTCTTCAATATCGCCACGTTCAAGAAGGTTTTCTTTGCCCGCATAGGCCGCCCAGATCCCCGCATAACAATCCGCCTGCAATTCAACCTTTACCGACCACAGGTTTTGCTCCTCTTGCGTCAACCGCGACCGCGCCGCATTGAACTCAGGCAAAACACCGGTAAGCTGTTGCACATGATGGCCCACTTCATGGGCTAAAACATAGGCTTGCGCAAAATCCCCCGGCGCACCAAACCGGCGCCGCAATGTGTCATAAAAACTCAAATCGATATAAACATTCTGATCCGCGGGACAATAAAAAGGCCCTGCGCTGGAATCCGCCGTACCGCATCCCCCGGTGGAAGTCCGCCCGCTATATAAAATAATCGTGGGTTTATCATAGGTCAGATTATTCTGTTCAAAAACGTCACTCCACAAATCTTCCGTTTCCTGAATGACCACCCCTACAAACTGCGCCAGATCATCGTTGCCAACAGGTGCATTGGAACGGGTGGTTTGGGGTGCATTATTCACTGGCACATTGCCTGACAATAACGCCATTGGATCGACCCCGAACAGCAGGCCAATTCCCAAAATTATGACGATCCCCACAATACCGATACCGCCACCCTTTGCCCCTGCACCCCGTGGCATCCGTAAACGTGGCATATTACGGGAGCCACCAGTGCGACGTCCCGTGTCGCGCCGCCCACGCCTGTCCTCGATGTTGCTGCTGCGCTTGCGCCCCTGCCATTTCATCCAAACTGCTCCGCCACTTGACCTTGAAAAACCCTTACTGCCACATTTAGCATACCTGTGCCAGAGGCACCTTTCACCTCAAAAACCAGCACCAAATGTTGCCAAATTGTGACACACACCAACAATTTAGCCGAAAAACGGCCTTACTTGTCGGTTTTTTCCATTAACCATTGATTAACCTGTCCAGTTGGCGCTCTACTCTTTAACAACACTTGTAATGCGTAGAGAAACTTGAACCCTATTGGGAGGCTAAATTGAAAAAATTGCTTTTGGGCGTTGCCGCTACAGCCCTTTTAACAACTGGCGCAATCGCAGCAGACCCGGTTATGGCACCGGAAACTGTCTACAATTCTACCACATTTGACTGGGACGGTTTCTATTTGGGACTGGGAATTTCTGGCACCTCCTGGGTACCTGCATCGCCCAGCTATGGATATGTTGACCTGATCGCAGGTTTCAACGTTACATCCGGTAACATGCTCTTTGGTGGTGAGGGTTGGATCAGCGGTTATTCTGATGGTGCCGCAGATTCTGGATATTCCGGCGGGATTGAAGGGCGCATTGGTTACCTGATGACCCCTGAATCCCTGTTTTACCTTTCCGCAGGTGGCATGGCGTTTAGCGGCGGCGCTCAATATGGCCAGCTTGGGGCCGGTGTTGAATTTGCGGTAACCGACAATGTGTCAATTCATTTGCAGTATAAATACGACGTATGGTCAAGCACTATCTTTAATGGCCACACAGTTGGTATTTCCGCCAATTGGCATTTCTAAATTTCTGATTGCTAAAAGCTCCATGAAAAGCCCTGCACCATGCGGGGTTTTTTTTATGCAGTTTTTCCTGAAAAATCGACATTTCCTCACTGGAAATTTTGCTATACTTGGGCTAAACACCGCCGAACTCTTTACAAACAAAATCTTTGCGTGCGCCGTATTTTCTCAACAACATGCGCACCGAGTCATGACGCGAGCCTAAAACATGCCCAAAAGAGACGACATCAAATCCATTCTGATCATCGGCGCCGGTCCCATTATCATCGGACAAGCCTGCGAATTTGACTATTCAGGCACTCAGGCATGCAAGGCCCTCAAAGAAGAGGGGTATCGCATTATTCTGGTCAACTCCAACCCCGCAACCATCATGACCGACCCCGATATGGCCGATGCCACCTATATGGAGCCAATCACCCCTGAAGTGGTTTCCAAGATTATTGAAAAAGAACGCCCCGACGCTTTATTACCCACGATGGGGGGGCAAACGGCCCTCAACTGCGCCCTTTCACTGAAAAAACTGGGCATTCTGGACAAATTCAATGTGGAAATGATCGGTGCAGATGCCGCAGCTATCGACAAGGCTGAAGATCGCGCCTTGTTTCGTGATGCAATGGACAAGATTGGTCTTGAAACTCCGCGCTCCAGGTTGGCCCATAATATTCCGGAAGCCTTAGAGGCATTTGATGCCGTCGGCCTGCCCGCCATTATCCGCCCCTCCTTCACCATGGGAGGCACCGGTGGCGGCATTGCCTATAACCGTGAAGAGTTCTTCGAAATTGTCACCTCTGGCCTGGATGCCTCCCCCACCACCGAGGTGCTGATCGAAGAATCAGTCGTCGGCTGGAAAGAATATGAAATGGAAGTGGTACGCGACAAAAATGACAATTGCATCATTGTCTGCTCCATCGAAAACATCGACCCGATGGGGGTGCATACCGGAGATTCGATCACCGTTGCCCCCGCATTGACCCTGACCGATAAAGAATATCAGATTATGCGCGACGCCTCCCTTGCAGTATTGCGAGAAATTGGCGTTGAAACCGGTGGCTCCAACGTCCAGTTTGCCGTCAATCCCAAGGATGGACGCCTGATTGTTATTGAAATGAACCCGCGCGTATCGCGTTCCTCGGCCCTGGCCTCCAAGGCCACTGGTTTTCCCATCGCCAAAGTTGCCGCACGCCTTGCTGTTGGCTATACGCTGGACGAGCTGGACAACGATATTACCCTTGGTGCAACCCCGGCCAGTTTTGAACCTTCCATTGACTATGTGGTTACCAAAATCCCCCGCTTTGCATTTGAAAAATTCCCCGGCGCCAGCAACCGGCTGACAACTGCCATGAAATCCGTTGGGGAGGCGATGGCCATTGGGCGCACATTCGCCGAAAGTATGCAAAAAGCCCTGCGTTCCATGGAAACCGGCCTCACTGGATTTAATGAAATCGGCATCCCCGGCCTTGGCGAAGGGGATGACAAAAACGCCATTCGCGCCACCCTTGGCAAACCCACCCCCGACCGGCTGCTACATGTGGCCGAAGCCATGCGGCTGGGCTGGAGCGATGAGGCGATTTTTGAAGCCTGTTTTGTTGACCCCTGGTTTCTTGAGCAAATCCGCGCCATCGTGGATATGGAAGAGAAAGTTCGTGAACACGGCCTGCCACAGGATGCCGATAACTTCCGCTCCCTGAAGTCGATGGGCTTTTCAGATGCCCGGCTGGGAGAACTGACCGACAAAGCTGCAGACGAAGTGCGCGCTGAACGTCGCGCCCTTGATGTGCGCCCGGTTTACAAACGCATTGATACCTGCGCTGCCGAATTTGCCGCGCCAACCGCCTATATGTATTCAACCTATGAAACGCCATTTGCCGGCCAGTCCATCGACGAATCAAAGCCTTCGGACAAAAAGAAAGTGGTTATTCTGGGCGGGGGGCCAAACAGAATCGGTCAGGGCATTGAGTTTGATTATTGTTGCTGCCATGCCGCATTTGCGCTTTCCGACGCCAACTATGAAACCATCATGGTCAACTGCAACCCTGAAACCGTCTCCACCGATTATGACACCTCAGACAG
>JAJRRJ010000231.1 GCA_024279575.1 Alphaproteobacteria bacterium
ACAAAAAGAAATCCATGCGCAATATTGTGCTTTTATCCTTTTCTCAGGCGCTCAACGGATCCTCACAGGGCATCGTCATGTCTGTGGGGGCGCTCGCCGGAGTGATATTGGCCCCGGACCCTGTTTTTGCCACATTGCCAACAACCGTAATGATTACAGGTCTGGCTCTGACTGCCATTCCCGCCACAATGATTATAGATCGCCTTGGGCCAAAGCACGGCTTTATGGTGGGCACTGTGTTGGCTTTCCTGGGTGGGTTGAGTGCCAGTTACGCCATGGCAATATCCAGTTTTGTTTATTTCTGTATCGCCCTGGCATTTGTGGGGGCTGGGGCCGCCTTTGCGCAGCAATATCGTTTTGCCGCCGCCGACAGTGTTGCTGATGAATTCAAGGCGCGAGCCATTTCTCTAGTGCTGCTGGGCGGTGTATTGGCCGGATTTTTGGGGCCACGCCTGTCTTTCATTGCAAAAGACTGGATTGGTGGTCAGGAATTTGCCGGCTCGTTCTTGATGATTGCAGTGCTGGCTGTTGCAGCTTTTGCTTTCCTCAGTTTCACCAGACTCGCACCGATCGCCAAGTCGGATGAATATGATCAATCCGGGCGCTCTCTTGGGGAGCTGATCAGAACACCCGCCGTGTTCGTGCCTGTTATTTCGGGCATGGCCACATATTCGTTGATGACATTTGTTATGGTTGCCGCCCCCCTTGCCATGGTGACCGCGTGCGGCCATTCGGTTGAAACCGCTACAACAGCTATTCAGTGGCATATCGTTGCCATGTTCGCCCCCAGTTTTGTGACCGGATATATAATCAATAAAATCGGTGCGCATCTCACAACGGGGATCGGGGTGTTTTTGATATTGCTCTGCGCTGCTATTTCCCTGAACGGGATTACCGAATGGCACTTTTATAGTGCCATGGTTCTGCTTGGTGTGGGGTGGAATTTTGGCTTTATTGGCTCAACCACCCTGCTTTCCAAAGCCTACGGACCATCTGAAGCGGCCAAAACCAAAGGGCTGAACGAACAGCTGGTTTTCGGTTCTATGGCGTTGGCTTCAATTGGCTCTGGCGCCCTTTTGCAACTGATTGGCTGGCAGTCGGTAAATGTTCTGGTTATTCCAATCGCCACGGGCACAATTGCACTTTTGGCGTGGGGAGAGGCCCGGCACAGGCGCGAGCAAAAGCTGGCAATCTAAGTTGCGGCCCCTTCTAAATCGGCACTTTCTCAGCTGGCTTAGCCGCCAAATGATTGTAAAATTTGCTCAACAAACGTCCGGTCTTCGCCAAAGGAGGCGGTGCGACGTGTTTCAATGGCAAACAATCGGCCATCCTGCAAAGTATAAATCGCTTTGTCTGTTACCCGTTTGTTGGCATCAAAATATACCGCCAGAACTTTGCGGTCGGTAACAGAGCGCAAACCGAACGTTGTTTCTTCAATTTTGGTCTGAACATAATAAAATGCGGTTTCATTGCCGAAATTTCCACGTGTTTGTGGCGATCCCATAACGGCAACAACCAGATCCTGGCTTTGGCCGGGGCGTACCTGTTGCAAGGCGGCGTCCGAAATTTCATAACCCTGAGTGCGTTGACTGGAGAAAGTACCCAGATTTGAAAGTCCGGGCAAACCGCCTGTGCATGCGCCAAGGCTCAAAGTTGCACCCAGAACAGTGGCCAGCATGATCGGGCGATAAAATTTGGAGAACTTAACCATTGATTTGACTATTCCAACCTCTGTCTATTAAAGGCACCTCTGTTAGACGTTAAGAAGCACATGCCTGTTCAGCTTTCACCCTGTTTACCCGCCATTGACTTCAAATGGCAACCCGGCAAATGGCCATCTTTATGACGAAGGCGTGTTTGCCTATGAGCGCATAATAAATTTTCAACAAGGAAATTTTTCAAATGATCCTGTCATTGTTCAAGAAAAAGCCCGGCGAAGCGGCAGTTCGCTCGGTCTATGCCAGCATTGTGGCGCAATCTCGACAAAAAGTGTTTTATGCGGATTGGGACATTTCAGACACCGTAACGGGCCGTTTTGACATGATTTCTCTGCATCTTTGCCTGGTATTTCGTCGCTTGAAAACCAGCAGCGATGAAGATCGCAAGTTCTCCCAGAGCCTGTTTGACTTGTTTTTTAAGGACATGGACCATTCCTTGCGCGAACTGGGAGCCGGGGACATGGCGGTTCCAAAGCGAATTCAGAAAATGGGTGAGCTGTTTTATGGGCTCCTTGCCAGCATTTCGGATGCACTGGATGCCAAAGAGGGTGATGTTGAGAACAAAAAAGCGCTGAGCCAGGCACTGGTTCGAAATATCTATGGGGGGGAAGAACCTCAATCCATCAGCGCAATGACTTTATATGTGGAACGGCTTGAGAAGCACTTGAATACTCAGAAAACCAGCACCATTTTGGCAGGTGAAATTTCAATGGACGCCCCCAATGAATAGTGAAAACAACGAATTTTTAAGTGATACAGTGGTCAATTTGGACCGGTTGCCCAATCTTGGCCGCCGGTTGAAAATTCAGGCCGACCAAGAGCAATTGCAGAAAATTGCAAAGGCCGCAAACGTGAGTGCTGTTGGCCGATTCAGTGCTGAGTTGCATGTTGTCAGGGTCAAAGGAGGGGTGCAGGTGATGGGGAAATTATCAGCCGAATCAACACAGCCCTGCGTGGTGACTTTGGAGCCGGTGCATCAAAGAATTGAGGAAAATCTAAGCCGCGTGTTTATGCCCAATCCCGGCCATGATAAACAGGGGGGGAAGCAGGAAAATGCCCCCGGATCAGAAACCTGTATTGATCTGTCAGATGAGGATGTTCCCGACTATTATGATGGTTCCCAGCTTGACTTAAGTGATTTTTTACTCGAAATTTTTGCCATGGCGATAGATTTATATCCGCGTACTCCCGGCGCAAAAATGACCCCAAAACTTCAGGGCGATGATCCCTCTAAACTGTCCCCTTTTGCAGTTCTTAAAGAAATAAAATAGATTCTTCAGGGAAATAAGTGGGGCACAACAATTGATGCAGAAGCAATCAAGCATTGTGCAAACGGGTAAATTCGCATAAATGCGACAGAACTGGCCGGTTTCTTGAGAACAAAATTTTGAGCGGATGTTAAATATCTAATGAGCGAGTATGTGACAATATCAGTGGATGCCATGGGCGGGGACAATGGTCCGCGCATTGTGTTTCACGGCGCTCGTTTGGTGTTGCGTGATCGTGGCAATATCCGTTTCATTTTCCATGGCCGTGAAGAAATTCTGCAACCTTTGCTTGATGAATTTCCCGAAGTTAAAGCGGTGTCCACTATTCGCAACAAGGAAATTGTCATCTCCATGGATGACAAACCCACCGCTGCCTTGCGCAAAGGGCGCAATACTTCTTCCATGTGGTCCGCTTTACAGGCAGTAAAAGACAAAGAAGCCGATGTTGCCGTTTCCGGGGGAAATACCGGGGCACTGATGGCCATGTCCACCTTTTGTTTGCGCCCGATAAAAGGTGTATCACGGCCCGCAATTGCGGCTATTTGGCCGACCGAACGAGCAGACATTGTTGTGCTTGATGTGGGGGCAACCGTTGGCGGAGATGCGCAGCAGTTGGTGGACTTTGCCATTCTTGGAGCAGCGTTGGCACGCGCCTTGTTTGATCAGGAACAGCCAACTGTGGGGTTGCTCAATATCGGTACTGAGGAACTTAAGGGCATAGATTCAGTAAAGCTTGCCGCCCAGATATTACAGGAACGCGATGGAGCCGGGTTCAAATTCCATGGCTTTGTGGAAGGAAACGACATTGGCAAGGGCACTGTCGATGTGGTGGTAACTGAGGGATTCGTGGGCAATATTGCGCTAAAAACCGCTGAGGGTACCGCAAGAATGGTCGGTTCTTATTTTCGCAAAGCCCTCAAGGCTGATTGGGTAAGTAAACTGGGCGCCCTGATTTCCTCGCGTGCATTGACAGCTCTTAAGCGAAAGATGGATCCGCGCGCCATCAACGGTGGTGTCTTTCTGGGTTTGAACGGTGTGGTGATTAAAAGCCACGGGGGGACCGACGAGATCGGCTTCAAAAGCGCGTTGGACCTCGCCTATGAAATGGGACGCTTTAATCTCATTAAAAAAATATCCGAAGGTTTGGAGAAATTTGAACCCATTGACGAACTGTTGGCCGATGACATGGTCGACCCTGATGAAAAACCGCAAAACATACAAAAACTTGCGACCAAAGATCTACAGCCTGGAAAAAAACCAGAACCCAAACCCGATTCAACGCCCCAAAAGGCTAAAAAGCCCGCCCCAAAAAAGCGGGTGAGTAAAAATCCCTTGCGGCGACTTAAATCAACAAAAAAACCGGAGCCATCAGCGTGACAATAACTCGCACTCTCGTGCGCGGCGTGGGCGGATACCTGCCCGAGCGCGTATTGACTAATCAGGAACTTGAGAAAACCGTTGATACCACCCATGAGTGGATCGTACAACGCACCGGAATTGAACAGCGACATGTCGCAGCTGAGGGTGAATTTACCTCAGATCTGGCCACGCGGGCTGCTGAACGGGCACTCAAATCCGCCAACATGACTATTGCCGACATTGATTTTATTATCCTGGCGACTACCACCCCGGATTTGACTTTTCCCGCCACCGCAGCGCTGGTTCAAAACAAACTGGGCATGTCCCATGGTTTTGCCTTTGATCTGCAGGCGGTTTGCTCAGGATTTGTTTACGCCATTGCTACCGCTGACAGCCATCTTAAAAACGGCATGGGTAAACGCGCCCTGGTCATTGGCGCAGAAACTGCAACACGTTTGCTCGATTGGGAAGACCGCACCACATGCGTGTTGTTTGGTGATGGCGCGGGGGCCGTTGTGCTTGAAGCTGTCGAGGCTGACGAAGAAGATTGGGATCAGGGCATTCTGGCATCGCGTCTGCGCTCTGATGGAACCCACTGGAACAAACTATATTGTGATGGTGGTGTTTCCACTACCGGCACAACCGGCCATGTGCGCATGGAAGGTAAAGAGGTTTTTCGCCACGCCGTTGGCATGATTACCGATGTGGTAGATGGTGTGCTTGAGGATGCCGGGTTTAGTTCTGACCAGCTTGATTGGTTTGTGCCCCATCAGGCCAACCGCCGGATCATTGATGGGGCTGGGAAAAAAGTTGGTATCCCTCCTGAAAAAGTTGTGGTGACTGTTAACCGTCATGCCAACACTTCAGCCGCCTCCGTACCCATGGCCCTGAATGAAGCGGTGTTAGATGGACGTATCAAAGACGGAGATCTGGTTATGCTTGAGGCAATGGGGGGCGGGTTTACCTGGGGAGCATGCCTTATTCGTTGGAAATCCTGATTGACCAATCGATAAAAAGAGCGTTTAATCAAACCCATACGGCTTAATTGCCGAAAAATTGCGCGGGTTTCTAATGGGGGTTGGAAAGGTCTATGGGGCAAAAAACACTAACAAGAGCTGATCTGGCTGAGGCGGTCTACGCCACGGTTGGGTTGTCGCGGACAGAATCCGCTGACCTGGTTGAGCGGGTCCTTGAGCATATGAGTGATGCTCTGGTGAAGGGGGAATCAGTAAAACTTTCGTCCTTTGGCTCGTTTCATGTGCGTTCCAAAAAGGAACGCATTGGCCGAAATCCTAAAACCGGTGAAGAAGTACCTATATTACCGCGAAAAGTTTTGGTATTTAAGCCAAGCAACGTATTGAAATCCAAGATTAACAAATCTATGGTTGGCACTGGAAAATAACGCGAATTTTTACGGAGATGCCCTGTGGGGAAGTCAGCCGAAGCCTTCCGCACGATTTCAGAAGCCGCAGGCGAGCTGGATTTGCCTCAGCACGTGCTCAGATTTTGGGAAACTAGGTTTACTCAGATCAAGCCCCTGAAACGCGGTGGCGGGCGACGTTATTATCGTCCAGAGGACGTACTCCTGCTTAAAGGCATTCGCCATTTGCTTTACGATCAGGGTTTTACCATCAAAGGGGTGCAGCGCATACTCAAGGAGGAAAGCCCCCGTCATGTGATTGCTATTGGAGAGGCAGGCAGTCTTGAAGCGCTTGAGGCGACCCATGGCGCATCTGAGGGGGCTAAATCCGTGGTGCGCTCCTCAACCAGCCAGACAAAGGCAGCACAAACAGCTCTTTCTCCGACTGCTGCTGAACAAAGGTTCACAGCACGACAACGCAATCGATTGTCCAGGGTTATGGGTGAGTTGCTTGAGTGCAAGCGTTTGCTCGACAACGCACGCGAGTAGTGACTTTTCTTTTTTTTTGCCGGGTCATCCCATGTTATGGGACCATCTTTTTCGTTCACGCTTTTTGCCTTAGCCTAAGAGTTTCGTAACCATACCCGTTCTATCGTGCACTTCTCCGCAATGGCCTTGGGGTCTGCGTATGCGGAGGCGTTTTTTTCGGGAAGTACCAATGGCAATCAATTTTGCACAAACTTTCAAGCTCTTTATGACATCGATATTTGTGCTTGCACTTGCAGGGTGTGAATTGCTTGAGGGGCCAATTGAACAAAGTGTTCTCAATCAGGCTATTGCAAACTATAGCGGCCTGTGCGCTTGCCCATTCAGTCTGGATATTGCTGGAAATTTGTGCGGCGATCAAAGTGCTTATTCTCAAGGCGCAGCCGATGCGACAATCTGCTATATTTCAGAAGTTACCTTTGACATGATTACGCAATATCTTGCCAGCAATTGATCGGATGCGTACCGCACAAACAATTCGCCGCTTTTGTGCTGTTTGGCAATAATTAGGACTTGACGCCAAACCCCTTAAAACCTAGGACTTTTTCAAGTCGGGGTGTAGCGCAGCCTGGTAGCGCATCTGTCTGGGGGACAGAGGGTCGTAGGTTCAAATCCTGCCACTCCGACCATTCATTATAATTTTTATGTCTTTGATAGCGCCGCTTCAATTTTGTCCTGGGTTTTGGTCTCAAAATCGCTTGCGTCATGGCGTTCACGCAGTTGCGTATTCAGTTCACCGCGCGGACTGTTGACCATGCACCCGCGTATAACGGCTGGGCGGTCATCAATTTCCTTGGCCCAACGCTGAACATGGGTGTAAGAGTCCACATCCAGAAATTCCGCCGACCCTTCATATAACCGCCCCAGCGCTAATTGCCCATACCATGCCCAAATAGCCATATCTGCAATAGAATACATTTGAGCGGCCATGAATTGATTGTCCGCCAGATGCCGGTCCAGAACATCCATCTGGCGCTTGGCCTCCATTGAAAACCGGTCAATGCAATATTGGATTTTTGTGGGCGCATACGAATAAAAATGTCCAAATCCGCCCCCAAGATAAGGCGCGCTGCCCATCTGCCAGAACAGCCAGTTCAGACATTCAGTTCGCCCCTCATGGGTAGTGGGTAAAAAGGCATCAAATTTTTCTGCCAGATAAAGCAACATCGCGCCCGATTCAAATATCCGCACCGGGGAGGGACCACTATTGTCCACCATTGCGGGGATTTTGGAGTTGGGGTTGATATCGACAAATCCGCTGCTGAACTGCTCCCCCTCGCCAATGTTGATGAAAAACGCATCATATTCCGCCCCCTCAATCCCAAGGGCCAATAATTCCTCCAGCATGACCGTAATCTTGACCCCGTTTGGGGTTGCCAGCGAGTGCAATTGAATAGGATGTTTGCCAACTGGCAGTTCTTTTTTATGGGTTGCACCGGCTATCGGGCGATTGATATTGGCGAACCGTCCGCCACTTTCGCTTTCCCACTTCCAAACCTTTGGCAGTGTATATTCATTTGTGTCGGTCATGAAGCTTCCCTTATTTGCACATCGCATAAATAGCGTTAGATCAGCCGGCCCCGCCGGGTGGATTGGGCGTCGTTTACGCGCCCGTAGCCAGCAGAAACTCCCCAAATCATCCCCACCAGTAAAAAGAAGTGACGCCAGTGATCAGTGTCAATGATTGCTGATTCCAATGCAATAGGAATAAAATTTGCCATCAGGGGAATCATAAGCAGACGGTTTGGGGATGCTTTTTTAAGTGCGGCAAACCCATGCTTGAATGTCATCCAGACCAGTGCAAAGTAGGCCAGTCCACCGATCCAGCCATAGGTGAGCAGAACTTTTACATAAGTATTATGAGGCTCTTCTGTGATGCGTAAATTGCGAAATTCCAAAGGCCCGATGCCAAACGGGTTGGCAAGCGCCATTTCCAGCGCATAGGTCTGGCGGGCAAAACGCCCGGTGGATCCTGAATCATAGGTTTGATTGAGGCTGAATCTTTGCAAAAACAATTCGCGCACAGAATCAATACTTAACAAACCGATCAGTGCCACAACCGCCAACACCAGCCCCACAAGGGTGATGCCAATCATGCGACTGCGATCTTTGGCATTGGATTCAAACAAAAAGCAGGCAATAAAAACAAAGCCTGACGTAAAAATCATATAGTCCCAGGCGGCGCGAGAAAAGCTGACAAAGACGCCCACCAGCAAAATGCCATATATCGCGCCCGCAAACAGGGCGCGCTTTCCCTTGTCCAACAACATGCGCTGTAGTGCAAATGCCGCCGGGATAATAAGGAATGGCCCGAACACATTGGGGTCCTGAAAGGTAGCTTTTACCCGGTCATAGCGTAAAAATATTTCTGCCCCGGGAATAATGTGTAGATAGGCCAGGGTACCAATGACAGAGATAAAACCCGCAACCCCGGTATAGGCCCCCATCATGCCGCCCAGGCGTTTTTGGGGGTCATCAGCAATATAGTTGGCAGCAAAATAGGCAGTGAACCATAAAAATACCGTGACAATCGAATACACCATGCCCTCAAGCACACTCATGTATCGCACTTGAAAAGAGCCGATCAGCGCAAACGGGATAAATAGCACCATAAGCTGAAATATCCCCAGAGTTTTGCGGTGAATGCCAATTCCGGCAAAATAGGCAACGGGAAGAACCAGCAGAAACATAAATTCGTAAGGGGAGGGTTCAAATATGACAAATCCCCCGGAGATCATCCAGATGGAGACCATGGGCACAAGCCACGCTTTGGCAAGAAAGTGAAGCTGGGTAGGTTTTTGTGCACCTGTGGGGGAAAAAGACAGCGCTTCGCCTGTGCCTGGTTTTCCCGCCAGCATAGTCATTAGAATGCATTCTCGTTTTTTGAAAACAGCGAGAACGGCGTCATAAAAAGGATGTAAATGTCAGAAAACGGTGTCCAGCTTTCAATATAGTGCAAATCGTGATTGACCCGCTGCTCAATCTTTTCAACCGTATCGGTTTCCCCGCGCCAGCCATGAATTTGCGCCAGCCCCGTCATCCCCGGCTTTACCCGGTGACGGGCAAAATACCCCCCCACGGCCTCATGGTAGACTTTGTTGGCCGCCTTTGCCTGCAATGCATGTGGGCGTGGCCCCACAATTGACAGCTCTCCCTTGAGCACGTTGAACAATTGGGGTAATTCATCAATTGAGGTTTTGCGAATAAATTTTCCAACTCTGGTAATGCGAGGATCATCCCTGGTAGCCAGTTTTGTGGCATTGGCATCACTCATTTCCGTATACATTGAACGGAATTTGTATATGTTTATCAATTCGTTATTAAACCCGTGCCGCGCCTGCCGAAACAAAATTGGCCCTTTGCTTTCAAGGCGAATAGCAATAGCGGTGAGCACCATAACGGGGCTGAGCAATATCAGGGCACTAATGGCCACTACCTTGTCAAATACCCATTTGAACACCAGGTTCCAGTCTGAAATTGGCTTGTCCGCCATATCGAACATGGCTACGTCTCCGATATAGGAATAGGCTGAAGGTGCCAGGCGTAATTTGCTCATGTGCGCGCTTAGTCGGATGTCAATTGGCAATACCCACAGGCGCTTGAGCATATATAAAACCCTCTCCTCTGCAGAAAGGGGCATGGATACAATCACCAGATCAACGGGCGTGCGCCGGGCAAATTCAATCAGCTCATCCACATTTCCCAATTTTGGGCAGGCTGCCACGGTGGCCGGGGATCTTTTGTCGACCCGATCATCAAACAGACCAATCAGTTCAATATCGTTGTCGGCACTTTTACGAATGGCTTTAATCAGCTCTTCAGCGTCCTTGCCTCCGCCAACAATAACCGTACGCCGTTTAAGTTTTCCACTTTTCGTCCATTTTCCAATAACGGAACGCAAGGCCATGCGAAACAAAACCAAAGCCACGGCACCCGCACCATACCAGGAAACCATCCATACTCTTGAAACCTGATCAGAAATTTTTAGCATAAACGCAGCCAGCGCTATCATTACAAAAACCATCGACCATGCGGCCAAAAGCCGCCCCATCTGGTGAAGTCCGGTGCGATAAATCCACATGGAATGGGTACGCGCCAAATTGAACATCACATTGGCCCCGAGTGCCGAGATGGCAATAACGGGCACATAAAGCAGATTATTTGGCGGTTCCACATAGGACCAGTAAATGACAAAACCAATCGTAAGCAGCAATACAAATTCAATTGCCTGCGTGATGCCCACCACCACGGCGGCAGAAATTGACTTCTCAACCGGCTGATCAATCACCCACTGGGCCAAGTCAGACAGTTCTGTTTTTTCCTTAGAGGGAGACAATTCAGCAGAAAAATGCTCATGGATTGTCGTTTTTGGGTCTAGGTGAAACATCGCCAATACTCGCTGACTAACTGATTATGTATAAATTCTGTCCCACTATGCCCTCAAAGGAGTGAAAACTCCGTGAACCTAAGGATTTTCGCAAACCGCCCCCTCTACAATTTTATTTTGTAGAGTCAGAGCAAAATAACGGGTGTTTTCAAAGGGTTATAAACGCTATTTGAATCCACATGTTGAGATTATTCGGCACGTTGCAGGCACTCATAATAGGCCTGCTCTATGTCATCAGTCATTTTTTTGATGGAAAAGTGCGCCTTTATCCACTCAAGACGGACCTCCATTTCCCTTTGCGCAGCAACAGGATCATCCAGAGTGTTTTGCATTGCTGTATATAAAGCGCCAGCGCTTTTGGCCGGAAGCAATGCCGGGGCAGTAGGGCCGAAAATTTCTTTCACCCCGCCCACATCGGTTGCAATCAGCGGCTTTGAAGCGCCCGCTGCCTCCAGCGCCACATAGGGCAGGGATTCTGCCAGCGATGGCATGATGGCAATCCGACCACGGGAAAAAACGCTCAAAGCCGGTTGCACACCGACCATTGTTACCCGCCCCTTAAGACCAAGTTGATCAATTTGTTGCTCCAGGTCTGCTTTTTGAGGGCCACCACCACCTAAAATAAGTGTTGCGCCAGTTCCATCAGCCCTTTTGACATTCACTAATGCGTCCAGCATGTAATTGATGCCTTTTATCAGGCGCAACTCCCCCACATAGGCAAAGTCAAACTCTGCCAGTTTTGCATCAAGCGGAGTGAAATCTTGTGGCAAAAGGCCATTCAGGATCACCGGACCAAGGCAGGATACTTTGCCAATCTGTTCTTCAAATGCCGCCTTTGCAAAGGCGCTTTCAAATAACAAAGCATCAGTAAAGCCGAGCAACATGCGCTCAATAATACGCAAAATTCTGCCTACCGGCGTGTCTTTATCATAGTTGAGCACACCCCCGTGGGGTGTATAGGTCGCCACCGTATTTGCGCGCCCCAAACTGGCCAGTCGGGCATTAAATCCCCCCTTTGCCCCATGCCCATGCAACACATCCACCTTCAATTTTTTCGCCAGCGAGCGAATGCGCAAGGTCGCGCTCAGGTCAGCAGGACCAATCAGGCGGGGGATGGGAAACCGTTGTACGCCAAGTGCCGGCGGTGTTTGCAGGCAAGATATGCGCTGGTCAGTTTGCGCATCTACATGGGAACTGTCCATCACCAGGCCAACCTGGTGCCCGCGTTTGCTTAGTTCATCCGTGAGATCAATCACATGTCGATACAGGCCGCCCACAGGGGCGCGCAATATCATCAGGATGCGCAAAGGGCGGTTTTGATTTTGAATTTGGGTCACGAAATCGGCCCCTAAATCCAGCGGTCCATAACAACAATAGTATCCCCGGGTTGAATTGGGAAATCCAGCCCCACCGTGCCTTTTGTCATTTGGCTTCCCTGCGCCCGATACACAAGCACCCGCTCGCGGTTTGCGGTATCACTAAACCCGCCAGCTGTACTGATGGCTGCCCGTGCGCTCATGCCATAAACATACGGGAACTGCCCGCTATTGGAAACTTCGCCTTGAATAAAAAATGGTCGGTAGGTCGCAATTTCAACAGCCACATTGGGGTTCCGCATAAAACCGCTGGCCAGTGCCGCAGTGATTCGGGCCGCAGCCACCTGTGTTGTTTGTCCGCGCACCTGAATTGGCCCAACCAGCGGGAACGAAATAGCCCCGTTGTCATCCACCTGATAGACGGTGCTTAATTCAGCATCCCCATACACAGAAACCCGCAGAACATCACCGGTGTCCAGCGTATATGGACCTTGCGTTTGTACCCGGTAGGTTTCAGGAATTTGATTTATGGCGCACCCGGACAGGGGCACGAACAAGAAAATAATAAGCAAATATAGCCAGCGCATGAACACACCAAATTAGTTTTAGTTGCCCATAAGAGGGCATAGCTATGGTTAATAATTCCCTTATTTCACTCTCTTAGTTGCAGAATGTCCTAAAGAAATTAACGGATTACTTACCACGTTCGACCTAAAAAGAAGTGAGTTGGATTATAAGGACTTTTTGCATGGCCATGCCTGTGGATCACGAAAACACGCCGATAGACCTGCGCGCCATAGGCGCACGGGTGTGGCAGAAGCGATATAGAATCATCATCATCACTCTCATTTCGTGCATCGTTGCCTATATATTGGTTTCATTCATTCCCAGGACGTACGAATCTTCGGCCTCCATTTTGGTTGAGAGTCGGGAAAATACATTTTCCCGCGCCACCAATGACACAGGGGCGGGCGGGGTCGTTGCTTCTGACGCCGTTGTTATGTCCTCCCAGGTGCAACTGGTGCAGTCCTCTGAAAACTATCTGCGGGTTATTCGCAATTTGAATCTGGCTGAAGTTGCTGAATTTAATGGAACTGCCGGATCACCCCTTGATGCGATTTTAGGTTTGATGGGTCGATCCGCCGATCGCACGCAGGCCTCTGAGCAAAAGGTACTCGCTTTGCTCTCCAAAGCTATCACTGTCGTTCAACAGCGTGATTCCCGCGTGATTTCGGTTCTGGTGCGCGCTCAGGACAAGAATTTAGCCGCAGATATTGCCAATGCCATTGCACAAGAACATGTAAAGCGCCGGGCAGAGCTTTCCAATGATGATACGGCAGGGGCGAGTTTGTGGCTTCAGTCCGAAATTGAAAAGCTTCGGGTGAATGTTGTGGACGCTGAGTCTGCGGTGGCAAAATTTCGCATTGAGAACGATCTTTTTACCGGTGCCAATAACACGTCTTTGCTCAATCAGCAGTTGTCAAACATTGCCGCACAGATTTCCACAGCCCAGGAAAGAAAGCTTACAGCCCGTTCCCGCGCCACACTAATTCGGGACCTGTTAAACTCCGGGCAGGCTATTGACGGGGTTGCCGAAGTTCAGAATTCAGTGGTCATTCAACGTCTGTCTCAAGACAAAGCGCGATTGCAGGGGGAAAAAGCCCAGCTTTCTGCAACTTTGTTGCCCAATCACCCTCAGGTTCGTTCCATCACCGCTCAGATTGAAGAAATAAACACCCAGATATTGCGTGAGGGGCGTCGTGTTGCCGATGCCATTATGGCTGAGTCGCGCATTGAGGATGCCCTTGTGGCGTCTTTGCAAGAAGACATGGCCCGCCTGAAAATAAGCGCCTCAAGTGCCGCCACCTCATCGGTGGAGTTGCAGGAACTGGAGCGTGAAGCAGGCGCACAGTCGGCATTGTTACAGACCTATCTGTTGCGGTTCCGGGAAGCATCTGCCCGCGCTGGCGCAGGGGCTGTTTTGCCCGATGTGCGCGTGATTGCAGTTGCAATGCCGGCGCTAAAACCTGTTGCCCCCCAAGGGGCGCTCATTTTGGTTGCTGTTGCTATTGTGGCGGTCTCAATGCAAATTGGTGGAATTTTGTTCGCTGAATTAAGCGTTGTGATGCCTTTGCCAGCCCTTAGTGCCGCTAAGGGTGATCAGCAACAGGATCAGGAAAATGATGATAATCCTGATGTTGCAGATGAAGAGGGATTCTCATCACAGCCACCTGAACCAATATTGAAAAATCGCTCCATACGAAGTGACGAAGTATCACCAGTGCCAGATGAGGGGCCCTCCGTTGTGTCCGATATTGCACCTGCCTCTGCCCCACAAACAGCTGGACAGCGCGCCAGTGCCCCCAATGTTTACCAGGGCAGAAACGCTGCCGCAGAAAATGAACATGTGCCCCCCCCCTCCAGAAACACCTTTGCACGTGAACATGCACCGCACCGAACTGAACAGCCCCCACCAAAAGAACAGCCCCCTGTTTCTTCAGGAGTGGACACTGATTTTTATGATCTGGCGGAAGCACTTTGCACTGGCCATGAGCAAATTGTATTTCTATCGGCTTTTGATCCTGAAGGGGACTGCACCGGGGTTGGAGAAATGCTGATCAGCGAGATTTTGGCCAACGGGCGATCTGTTGCCATTGTTGATGCGGGAAGTGGTGTAATCTCATCGCAGCCAGGTATTTCAGATCTGGCGGCAAATGAAGCGGAATTTGGAGAAGTGGTTTTCCATTCAGAAGATGATGGCCTGACAGAGATTTATTGGGGCACACGCCGAAATATTTATTCAGCATCGGAAAAACCGGCGACTTTGGTTGAAGCTCTTTGTGATATTTGCGATGTGGTTCTGGTGTTTGTGGGGGGTGTTGGCGCGACTTCAAACCTGCCCTTGTTTGCTGGTCTGGATGGTACGCTTACAATGGTTGCCGGGGCGCAGCCTGAATACAGTTCCTCCCAAAGAGCACTTGATGAAGCACAGGCTTTAGGCTTTGCTCGCTCCCAGTTATTGGTTATGCCAAAGAACCATGCCAACGCCGCGTGAGTGGATACAGTTGTTGGCGCGCCTTTGGTCGGGACTGAAATATAAATGATAAACTTAAAATATCTCGCTTACCGCTCTATATTTGAGCTGCTTTGGGCCACGCAAGCGCCGCGTTTGATCCGTGCCCTGTCAAAGTCTCGCGGGGTAATATTTACATTGCATCGGGTATTGCCGGAAGGGCCTGCCGATTTTGCGCCCAATTCCATCCTTCAGGTTACCCCGCAATATTTGGAACATGTGATAATTCGTGTCCGCGAAATGGGGCTGGAAATTGTTTCTCTTGATGAGGCGATTGAGCGCATCAAGGCCCCCGTTGTCGGTTCTGCCAAGTTTGTGGTTTTTACCTTTGATGATGCTTACAAAGACAACCTTGTTCATGCATTACCAGTTTTAAGGCGCAGAAAATGCCCCTTTACCCTTTATGTCCCCACCGCCCTTGTGGATGGGGTTGGGGAGGTTTGGTGGCAGGCGCTGGAAGATGTTATTGCAACTCAAAATGCAGTCGCCACTGCCAACAGGGGCGGCGAAATCTCCTATTATGATACCAATACAATTGCCAAAAAATATGAAATTTACAACCAACTGTACTGGCGTATGCGCAAAATGCCCGAAGATGCACGGGTAAAATTTATCCGATAATTTACCGCTGGATACGGGCTGGATATGGATGCCCATTGCCGTGAGCTGATCATGGACTGGACCGAGCTTAAAGAATTTGTCGATGAACCCCTTTGCACAATCGGCGCTCACACGGTTCATCATTTTGAGCTGGCCAAGCTAAAAGAAGAGCGCGCGCGCCAGGAGATCATGCAGGGGATTGATGTGATAAACGCCCAATATGGTCTGATTCCCAAGCACCTGTCTTATCCCATCGGGGGGACCGCATCGGCAGGGCCGCGCGAATATGAAATTGCCAAAAAGCTTGGTCTGGCATCAGCTGTTACCACATTGCCCGGTGGTCTTTATCATCGGCATAGAAATGCCTTGACTTCGCTGCCAAGAATTTCTCTGAACGGCAATTTCCAACAATACCGGTTTGTGGATGTTCTTGTCACCGGTGCTATTTTTTCCTTTGCCTATCGCCGCTGATCTCGCCCTTAAACCGCATCGTCTGGCCGCGCCATCCATTTGATGACTATGCCTGCTGGAAATGCCCAGAATATCCCCGTGATCACAAAGAACCCCAATGTGCCCCAAATGGGCAACTGGGTCAGGTATTCAGAGTAGACAACTGCAATTCCCAGAGGGTAAGCGATAAGCAGGAAAAGAATAATCCAGATTCCAACAAACTTTCGTGCGCGTTGCTTCACAATTGTTCCAAACATATTTCAAATATGCGGCAAGCTGCATATTGCCATTGCCATCGCCTCCCTTTACCACTTCTGCAGTAAAACACTAATGGAAAAATCCCCGTGAGCCTCACTGTTCAATCCGCTATTAACTCCCTTGAAGCGCCGGCGTCCGATCGGCTGAAACCGGTGCGTATCTGGCTCTATATATTGGCAGCAATGATTTTGCTGATGGTTACGATTGGCGGCATGACGCGGTTGACTGATTCTGGCCTGTCAATCACCTCATGGAAGCCCATTTCTGGAATGCTTCCACCTTTAAGTGTGCAGGACTGGCAGGCTGAGTTTGAGGCCTACAAACAAATTCCTGAATTTCAACAACAAAATTTCTGGATGGACCTTGAGGCCTTCAAGTCAATTTTCTGGTGGGAATGGGGCCACCGGTTTTTGGGGCGCGTTATTGGTTTGGCATTTGCTGTTCCATTCGTGATTTTTTTGTTCCAGCGTCGCCTGTCCTGGCGTCTGGCTCCCTCCCTTTTCACCCTGTTTGTGCTGGGCGGGTTTCAGGGGTTTCTTGGGTGGTGGATGGTTTCATCTGGTTTGAGCGAGCGTGTGGATGTTTCCCAATACCGGCTGGCGGCTCATTTGAGTGCTGCCAGCATTTTGTTTGTCGCAATCGTCTGGGTGGCGGTTAAACTCACGCCATAAAAATCCCCGATTGAAAACACGCCTTCAAAATCCTGGCAGTTTACTTTGTGGATATTGGCATTGCTGGTTTTTTTACAGATCATCATGGGGGCGTTTGTTGCCGGAATTGATGCTGGCTTTGGCTTCAATACGTGGCCATTGATGGAAGGTAAGTGGATACCTGACAACCTGATACCGCTTTCACCTGTCTGGCTTAACATGTTTGAAAATCATCTCACCGTGCAATTCACCCACCGGATGCTGGGCTATTTGATCGCCATTATGGCGATCGTCATGTTTGCGTTTCAGTTCGGGCAGGGTGCATCTGCTTTGCGCGCGTGGGTCACACTCATTTTTCTGATGATAATTGCGCAGATTTTGCTGGGTATTCTCACTCTTTTGCTGGTGGTGCCCATTCCTTTGGCGCTACTGCATCAGGGATTGGCATTTGTTGCCCTGAGTGTGATTGTGGTTGCGACGACAAAAACAAGTTAAATCAGCATGTTGTGTTTCGGTATTATAATACCTCTAGCCTATACCGTTGAAAAATATGCATTTTTTATTTCTGCTAGACGGTACTGATACAAACCTATATCACGCGCTCAACTAAAGTGGATTTGTGCCAATCTGCGTCCCGTTTTGTGGCAAATTTGGTACTCTCGAATTCAAGTTTTGATGTTTAGGAATCTGACAGATGAAAACCTTTTCTATTAAGGCCAGTGAGATCGACAAGAAATGGATCTTGATCGATGCCAAAGGCCTCGTGGTTGGGCGTCTCGCCGCAATCATCGCCACCCGTTTGCGTGGCAAGCACATGCCTTCATTTACACCACACATGGACCGTGGTGATCATGTTGTTGTGATCAATGCCGATAAGGTAAAACTGACTGGCAAAAAACTCGATCAACGCAAGTTCTATTGGCATACGGGCTATCCCGGCGGCATCAAAGAACGTACATCACGCGAAATCATTGAGGGACGTCACCCTGAGCGTTTGCTTGAAAATGCTGTGCGCCGCATGATGCCCGGTGGCCCGCTCACACGCGCTCAGTTGAAAAACCTGCGCATCTATTGCAGCGAAGAACATCCCCATGAAGCACAGCAACCAACAGTTCTTGATGTTGCTGGCATGAATACCAAAAACGTGAAGGCAGGTTGAACATGACCGAAGAACAAACACTCAACTCGCTTGAAGATCTTGGCACTGCCGCTGACGTAACAGCCGCAGACGCCCCGCAGGCAATTGTTTATGTGCAAAAGCTGGATGAACATGGGCGCGCCTATGCCACCGGCAAGCGTAAAGACGCCGTTGCCCGTGTGTGGATCAAGCCCGGTTCTGGCCGTATCACTATTAACGGTCGTGATTTTGAAACATATTTCGCCCGTCCTGTGTTGCGTCTGGTTTTGCAACAGCCAATCGTTGCCGCCGAGCGTACCGATCAGTATGACATTGTAGCAACTGTTTCTGGCGGTGGTCTTTCTGGTCAGGCTGGCGCTGTGCGTCATGGTGTGTCCAAAGCGTTGGTGGCCTTTGAGCCTGCGCTTCGCCCGATTCTGAAAAAAGGTGGCTTCCTTACGCGCGATAGTCGTGTTGTTGAACGTAAAAAATACGGTAAGGCAAAAGCCCGTCGTTCTTTCCAGTTCTCCAAGCGTTAGGTTTTTTCGCGCCATTCAACAAATTCAAAAGGGGTGCCCAATCGGCGCCCCTTTTTTGTTGCATACATGAATTTCCTTGCAAGGGGGTGGGTAATCCGTATTCTTTTTCATAAGTCAGACAGGAAAAAATGATGCGTAAAATTCTAGCCAGCACAAGCTTTGCGGCACTCCTTACACTTTCCGCATGTTCAACGCCCATTCAAACCTGCATTTCCAATGCCTCTGCGGACCGTGATGAAATTGCAGAAAAATTTGAAATTGCCCAAGGTAATGTCGAGCGCGGCTACGCAATACACCGCCAATCTGTGCCATATACGTATACCGGGCAGTGCTTCAATGGCACCGTTGGCAGTTATTCCTGCCAGAAAACTGGCACTCGGGTTCTTGAAACTCCGGTCACCATCGACGTAAACGAGGAAAGACAAAAACTTGCCGCTCTGGAACGCCAACTTATTCTGGCAAATCAACGCGCAGATGCTCAAGTGGCCCAATGTCGGGCTCTTTACCCCCAAACGTAATACATTCTAGGATGCCCGCCCAAGCGCGGTATCAATGGCGGCAACAATCTCGTCCAGGTCTTCCTTGGTACAGATCAGGGCAGGGGCAAGGCAAAGCGTGTTGTTGAACTTGTCAAAGCTGCGGCTTGTGGCCCCGATCAACACCCCTTGCGCCATGCAGTCCGCAACAATCGCCTGCGTGAAGGATTCACTTGCCGGATCTTTGGTGTCCCGGTCCATAACCAGCTCCAGTCCGCAAAACAGTCCAAGTCCGCGCACATCCCCGATTATGGAGTGTTTTTCCTGTAGTTTTATCAGTTTTTTCATCAGATATTTCCCCATTACTGTGGCATTGGCCAACAGGCCGTCGCGTTCAATAATGCGCAGGTTTTCAAGGGCTGCTGCCGGTCCTGCATTGCATCCTCCAAAAGTCGAAATATCCCGGAATAAACTCATATTGTCGTCTGGTGTCTGTTTGAAATGTTCAAAAACCTCTTCTGTGGTCACGGTGCATGAGATGGCCGCATAACCCGAAGCGACCCCCTTGGCCATGGTCACAATGTCGGGCTTGATGTCATAATGCTGATAGCCAAACCATTTGCCCGTGCGTCCCAGCCCGCACACCACTTCATCAATATGCAACAAAATGTCATGGCGCTTGCAGATTGCCTGCACCTCTGCCCAATAGCCCTTTGGCGGGGTAATCACGCCGCCTCCCGCCGTCACCGGCTCCAGCACCAGCCCCCCCACAGTGTCCGGCCCCTCAGCCAGAATAATCTCCTCAATCGCTTGCGCCGCCCGTAGCCCGTAATCTTCGCATTGTCCCCATTGTGAGCGATATTCAAGACAATGCGGCACTTGAACAAATCCTGGCGTAAAGGGGCCAAACTGCGCTTTTCTTTGTTCCTGTCCTGTGGAACTGAGGGCGGTAATCGTCGTACCGTGATAATCGCGGTCTCGAAAAAGGATTTTGTGTTTTTTGCCCCCATATTTGGCATGGGCAATCTGCCGGATCATTTTATAGGCCTTTTCATTGGCCTCTGAACCTGAACTGGACAAAAAGACGCGGGACATTCCCGGCATTTTTTCAATCAGCGCGCTGGCAAAATTTGCGCCCGGGATTGAACCCATAGTATTAACAAAGAAATTGAGTTTGACCAGTTGATCGCGTATCGCATCGGCAATTTCTGTGCGGCCATAACCCACATTTACCGTCCACACGCCCCCCGATGTTGCGTCCAGATATTGTTTGCCGGTAGCATCCCAAACGCGCATGCCCTTGCCCTCGATAATCATCATAGGATCACCGGATTCATATTTTTTGTGCTGAGTCAGGTGGTGCCATACATGGTTGCGGTCGTTTTCAATGACCTGCGAATAGTCATTGCTTTTGTCAGACATTTCCATGCTCGTTCCTTTAAGATTGAGGCGCTTGCGCCTGCACAGCGGTGGTGGCAATCATATGAAATATATCGTTGGCGTTACATCCGCGCGACAGGTCATTGGCAGGTTTTGCCAAACCCTGCATAATTGGTCCAATTGCCATGGCGCCGCCCAGTCTGTGCGCGATTTTATACCCGATATTGCCCGCCATCAGATTGGGAAATACCAATACATTTGCGCGCCCCTCAAGGCATGAGTTGGCAGCCTTTTGCCTGTGCACTTCAGGCACCAGTGCCGCATCCAGTTGGATTTCCCCCTCAATAATCAGGTCTGCGCGCAATTCCTTTGCCAGTCGGGTCCCCTCACGCACCCTTTGCACCAGCGGGTGATTGGCGCTGCCAAATGTTGAAAACGAAAGCATGGCCACTCTGGCCTGCACCCCTAAGAGGTGCGCAGCGCTATCCGCCGATGTAATGGCAATTTGCGCCAGATCTTCACCCGTGGGGTCAACGTTCAAAGCGCAGTCTGAAAATATAAGAGGCCCTTGAAACTGATCATCGGGTCCGCAATACAACATAATGAAAAAACTTGAAATCAAATCATAGCGCGGTGATTTTCCGATAATATGCAGCGCCGCCCGCATGGTTTGCCCACTGGTAAACACCGCCCCGGAAAGCGTTCCGTCCGCTAAACCCAAGTGTACCATCATTCCCGCAAAATTGAGTGGCTTTGTCATCAGTCGGTGCGCCACATGCGCTGAAACCTTTTTGTGAGCGCGCAGTTGGCGGTAAGCGGCACTAAAGCGTGCCAAATGTTTGCTATCTTGTGAGTTGATGATTGAAATGGGCAGGCCTTTCATCTCCTTGGCTTCTGCCATGGCACCAATTTTAGCGCCGTCCCCAAGCAGGGTGATTTGAGCAATCCCTTCCTTGGCCGCCCGAATGGCCGCGCACATAACACGCGCGTCGTCCCCTTCGGCCAAAACAATGTGTTTTGGCGAAGTTTTGGCTCTTTCAATCAGGTCATTTACAGGTTTCACGGTTGTTGCCCCATCAATGCAAAAAAACAGCTCATAAACCTCTATTGAGGTTGCATATCCATCGGGTCAATCCCGGCAACTTTCACCGGTTTTGTCATCGCATCGCGCCGGAAGGGTTCCCCCATTTCCTGATTAAGCATCACCTCGATAAAGGTCGTTTCTCCACGCTCCATTTGCGCATTTACAGCTTCATCCAGCACCCGGCTCAATTCCTGCATACTGCTGGCAGTCACCCCGTTAACCCCGCAGGCCTTTGCAATCCCGGCATAGGACACGTTGTAGTCCAACTCGGTGCCAACAAAATTATCGCTATACCAAAGGGTGGTATTGCGTTTTTCAGCGCCCCATTGGTAATTTCTGAAAATCACCATGGTGATGGCGGGCCAGTTCTCACGCCCGCACGCGGTCATTTCATTCATGGATATGCCAAACGCACCATCACCGGCAAACCCCACCACCGGCACATCGGGCTGATCGATTTTTGCCCCCAAAATTGCAGGAAAACTATATCCGCAAGGGCCAAATAAACCCGGAGCCAGATATTTGCGCCCGGCCTCAAATGTGGGGTAGGCGTTGCCGATGGCGCACACGTTGCCAATATCGGAGCTGATAATAGCCTCTTTTGGTAAACTGGCCTCAATAGCGCGCCATGCCTGACGGGGCGACAACAGGTTTGGTTTGTCCGCCCGCGCGCGCTGGTTCCAATCAGTGCCCTTGTCGTCGTCCTCATGGTCCATCGAGGTTAGAGTCTGCGCCCATGCGGATTTTGTTTGTGCTATTATCTGGAGCCTGTCCGCGCGGTTTGTGTCCCCCGCATCCGGGGACAATTGTCCCAGAATTTGTGTTGCAACCATCGCCGCATCCCCCACGATCCCCACATCAATTGCCTTGGTAAGCCCAATTCTGTCGGGGTTGATATCCACCTGAATAATTTTTGCTTCCGTGGGCCAGTAGTCAATGCCATAGCCGGGCAGGGTGGAAAACGGATTAAGCCGTGTTCCAAGCGCCAGCACCACATCGGCTTGCGAAATTAACTCCATCGCCGCTTTTGATCCATTATAGCCAAGCGGCCCGGCAAAAAGCGGGTGCGAGCCGGGAAAAGCATCATTGTGTTGATACCCGCAACACACTGGCGCATCCAGGCGCTCTGCCAACAGTTTTGATGCTTCAATCGCCCCCCCGATGACGACGCCAGCGCCATTTAGAATAACCGGAAATTTTGCCTCTGAAAGCAACTTTGCTGCCATGGCAGTTGCCAGCCTGCCCCCTGAAGGGCGCTCAAATGTCACGATTTGCGGCAATTCAATGTCAATAACTTTTGTCCACATATCGCGTGGTACGTTAATTTGCGCGGGGGCACAAAGTCGCTTGGCCTTGTTGATAACCCGATTAAGCACCTCAGCCATTCGGCTCGGATCACGAACCTCTTCCTGATAGGCCACGCAGTCAGCAAACATGCGCATTTGCTCAACTTCCTGAAAGCCCCCCTGACCAATAGTTTTGTTGGCTGCCTGCGGCGTTACCACCAGCATCGGGGTATGGTTCCAGTATGCGGTTTTTATTGGCGTGACAAAGTTTGCAATGCCCGGCCCGTTCTGGGCAATGGCCATGCTCATTTTTCCCGAAGCACGCGAAAATCCATCCGCCATCATTCCGGCGCTATACTCGTGAGCGCAGTCCCAGAAAGTAATCCCCGCCTTGGGGAAATTGTCGGAAATGGGCATGAAAGCTGACCCAATAATGCCAAATGCATTGTCGATCCCATGCATCTGCAATACTTTTACAAAGGCTTCCTCGGTAGTCATTTTCATTTCAATTCTCCCCGTATGAATGAAAAAGCATGCCTTTGTTTATGAAATATCTGGTCGCGCACTCCGGTTGCTTTGGATTCTCTATAGACAGATATACTCGACTCGCCAAGGGGAGAATTTCTTCCGTTCTCTCAAAAAAAACACTTTGTTTTTTGGCTGCTTGGTGAAGTTAAGCAACAAGCAATGGATTTTTTTCTGTTTCGCGCACAAATTTTGCAAAAGCCTGTCCGTCCATTGGCCGCGCAAGGCCAAAACCCTGAAGGGTTTTGCATCCCAGTTCCGCCATTATTCTGGCGTGTTCCATGGTTTCCACACCTTCTGCCACACACCCAATTCCAAGCGCACTGCCAATATTGACAATGGAATGAACAAGTTCACGTTGTGCTATAGATTGTGTAATTGGCATGACCAGTTGACGATCAATTTTGAGCATTTTTGGACGTAATTTCATCAAAGAAACAATGGAGGCATAACCGGTGCCAAAATCATCCAGTTCAATATCAATGCCAAGTTCACGGATTTGGTCGATATTCCAGGCGACCTGATCCGAAGAACTGTCCAGAAGAATCGTCTCAAGAAATTCAAATGTGAGGGTGCCCGGGGTAATATTCAGCTCTTTTAGACCATCAATCAGCTTTTCGTCGCTTAAGCGCCTGGCTGAAATATTGACCGACACACGAGGCACATTTAACCCGGCGTGCTTCCATGCATCCATCTGTTTTAACGCCTGAGCAAGCACAAGTGCATCGATAGTTGCCATTACATTCAGTTCTTCAGAGATTTCTAAGAATTCATGTGGTCCCAAAAGGCCACGGGTCGGGTGTTCCCAGCGCACGAGGGCTTCAACCCCCGATATTTGCAGGGTTTTCGCGTCAAACTGGCCCTGATAGTGCACGATGAACTGTTCCTGCTCGATACCGCTCAGTATTTCATCAGCAACACATTTCGTGTTTACCGCCGCCTGATGCAATTGTTTGGTATAGAAACGGAATGTATTCCGCCCCTCTTTTTTGGCATGGTAAAGCGCAATATCCGCGTTTATGAGCAATTGATCTGAGTTGGCGTCAGCTGCTTCCTTGCTTGCAATTCCGATACTTACACTACACCGGCTTTCACGCATATTAATGAGCAGGGGGCGACGCATTTCCTCATTGATGCGGGTGGCCAGTCGGGCAAGCAGGGGGTTTTCAAGGCGCGATGTGCAAAGAATAACAAATTCATCCCCCCCTACGCGAGCAACAAAATCAGCTGTGCGTACATTTCTGTTCAAAATATTGGCCGCATGCACAAGCATTTCGTCTCCCGCCGCGTGGCCCAGTGTATCATTGATCTGTTTGAACCAGTCCAGATCAATATGAAGCAGCGAACAAAACTCTAGCGTGCCAAACGCTTCTTCATGCCTGCCAGCGAGGACTTCGTCCAGATAGCGCCTGTTTGGCAGCCCGGTAAGTGAATCGTGCAGAGCATTGTGTTCAATTCGAACCTTTGCTTCCTCCAGCTCTGTGTTGCGTGCCTCAGCAAGAATTTTGGCATTCTCTAGCTGGGCGTTTTTCTCAACATCTTCTGTTATATCCCAGTTCACGCCAAGAATACGAACAAAACCCTCCTCATTCATCATTGTGGAGCCGATGGTGCGAATGTGGATAATCGATCCATCCTGCTTAACAAGGCGAAACTGGGACTGGTAAATATTTTGCTCAACCAGGGCCAGGCTGAAATCTCTTTTTGCGCTTTCCAGGTCGTCCGGGTGCAGTCTTTTGACCCAGTCCTCATAGGCTGGCTTTTTGCCCTTTGGAACGTCATACATTTCACACATACGCTCATCCCAAAACAACTCTTCCGTTGCAGAGTCAAATTCCCAAACCCCAATTTGAGACGTGCTCAAGGCAAGTTCCAGGCGATTTGAAATCTGTTGAAGCTTTTCAGCACTGGAGCGCAATTGCTGTGTGGTTTTTTGCCGCTCCCCCAAAAGCCAGCCAGCGCCAGCTATGGGAAAGATCACGAGCAAACCTGCCAATAAGGACAAAAACCGATTTTGCCAGAGGTTGGGGGTGCCATCACTCCATCCACCAGCGGGCGTGGCGGAGAGAACGTAGGTTGCATGTGGTAAATTGATTTGTACAGTGACAGGGTTTATCAGCTCGCCAGACACATTTTTGAATATGGGCAGGCTTTGCGTCCCCGTCTTTAATAATGTAAGTTCAAGCCCGTTTTCAGGCCCGATACCGCTTTGGGTAAAAAGTATTTGTGCATCGAGCACCAGGGAAACCATACCCCAGAATTGTTCAGAAACGGTTTTGGCATTTTGGAAAACAGGAATTCGTGCAATAAAACCTTTTCCGCCCTGCACAAGGTCCACTGGCCCCTCAAACACAATGGACCTGGTGTCCTTTGCCAATTGAACCGCACCTATTTGCGCATCAACTTTTGTGTAATCCAGGCCAATAACACTTTGGTTGCCCAATTCCGGATAAACCAGCGTGACAACCAGGTCTGGTGCTGCGGCAATGTTAATGACTTGTGGTAAATCAGCAAAAAGCTGACTGGAAAGGGCGCTGTATCGTGCTTGGTCCATGTCGGGTTCAATGGCAAGGGTTGCAACTACTCCCTGCGCCAGTTGAATGCCGGAATTAACATTGCTTTCAAAGTCGGCGCGAATTTCATCAAGTTGCTGATGAACTTGTGCTTGCTCCTGTTGCAGGTTTAATTTACGGGCATTGTTCTCAACAAAAAACATTCCGTAAACAACAAGAATAATCGCAATAACAGCAGGCAGATATAACAGATCAAGCCGTTTTTCCCGCGTGCCGTTAATAACACTAGATAAATAATTCAACTTCTAACCCCAAAACACTGGCGAACATGCACCAAAACTTGTGTTCAATTTACTTTGAACCCATTAAGTTTTTCTAACAGGGGTTATTTGAAGGGTTTTGCGCGCGTAAATATGGCAAAATAGGTGATGCAAAAGATAGCAAAACCCGCAATCCAGGCGCTGGCGGAAAGGTGCAGCCATGCGGTATTGGAGGGAATAAACTCAGCAACCATTCGAAACACGCTGGCCAGTACGATAAAAGCATAGATCGCAGTAATTGCTTTGTTTGATTTTATCGGTCGCCCTGAATGCCCCAGACTTGCGCGGGTCATCATGGCCAGCGTCATTATTCCGATCGCCCCCACCATCCATGCATGGGGGATTTGAGTTGACTGGATAAAGCCCCCCAAAAAGCTGGCATAGGCCAGAATAAAAAACCCGATGGACACGAATAAATATCCCACATGCAAAATGGCAACCATTGGCTCCCCGAATGTTTTCCAGCCAACCCAGCGCCAGAGCCTGACCAGATGCAGGCCGCCCACAATAAGATAGCCTGCCCAAAGTCCGCGTGTTTCTGGGATGAAAATCCAGGTCACCAGTGCGATGGCGGTCGAAAATTCAACCAGATTGTCAACTTTGTTGCGGGGCAGGGGCAGGGTGGTTTTCCCCTGTTTTACCAGCCAGTTTCGGGTGAAACTGGGAACAACCCGCCCGCCGATTATCGTAATCAGCAGAATAATCAGTCCCACCCCGAAGCGCACACCAAGTCCCTGATAGGCCGATCCGTTGATTGCCTCGATGTGAAATAAAATGTTGGCCCCGGCCAAAGCTCCAATGATGATCAGTATTTTCAAATTGCGCCAGTTTTTTCCGGCAATGACCTCCCGTCCGATCACCAGCGCCAGCACCAGTAAAAAACTGCTGTCAATCATTGCCGCGCCAAAATCCGGTAAATACTCAGAGAAAAATACCGCAACGCGCCCAAGTACCCAAAGTCCGGACAAAACAGCCGTTGGCCAGCCAATTATTGGCAGGCGTCCGGTCCAGTTGGGAACCGCGGTCAATAAAAACCCGGCAATAACTGCAGATGAATAACCAAATACCATTTCATGCATATGCCAGTCGACACCGGCCATCCGCGAGGGAATTTCAAGACCCAGCGCCAGAAAACCTATCCATAAAGACATGGAAAGCACGCCCCAGGTTCCGGCATACAAAAAGAAAGATCGAAAGCCATGGCTATATAGCGCAGGTCCGGTAAACTCGCGGCGTTTTTGTGCGGATTGGGCCATGTGGCAGCTTAACTTGTTTTATGAGCCTGATTTGGCCGAGTTGTCATTATGGGTAACTTTATGTGCCTGCGGCACAAAATTATTCATCACCCGTTCGATATGCAATGCTGCTTTGGCCGGGCCATTTTCCTGTGTGAGGCTTGAAGCAACATTTAACGCTTCTTCCGCATAAGAAGCATTGTTTGATAGATCATACAATGCTTTGGCCAAAATTCTCGGCGTTAGCTTTTTCAATGGAACCGGTTCTGGACCGCACCCAAGTGCATGCACCCGTTTCCCCCAATAGGGCTGATCGATGGCCTGTGGCACAACAAATGTTGGCTTTCCAGCATATAGTCCTGCTGCGGTGGTGCCCGCTCCCCCATGATGAACCACACCTTTTACATAATCAAACAGCTTGTCGTGGGGGGCTTTTGCTATCGCATAAATGTCTTTTGACAGATTTTCGGCGTTCATTCCGCCCCAGCCGCTGGCCACAACAACCCGGCCACCCCAGATTTTTACTGCTTCTTTTAGAATTTCAGTGTTGCGTTGTGCCCCGAATGGCATTGAGCCAAACCCCACATAAATCGGGGGTTCCCCCGCCTCCAGAAACGCTTCAAACGCCTCATCCGGCTCCCAGTTGGTTTGATCCCTTAAGGGCCAGTATCCGGTTACAATAGCTGTTTTGGGCCAGTCGCGCGGGCGCGGGGAAACGAGGGGGGAATAGGCATAGAGCGTGACCAGGTTTTTGCCGTGTGTATCCTTGAAAAACCCACCGCTTTTGCGCGCCTCAAGCCCCATTAAATCCCGGCGCAGGCGATTGCGCGGGAAATCATAATAGGCCTGCTGAACACTGGTTGCAGCATGGCTGAGCCAGTTCAATGCCCGCCCCATATCCGGTACATCATAATTACAGATGGGGAACTCACCCGTTGAGTTTAACGGTTGCAGGGCGGTCATAATAGCTGGAATATCAAGCGCTTCGGCAATGTCGATGGCAAAACTGGTATTGATATTCAAAATGATTGCATCCGCCCCTTGCGCCATTTTCCATGAATTTCTGGCAGCCTCCTCAACGATTTTTTGCCCTTGCTGCAACAAAGCAGGCGCGTTGATCAGAAAGTTGTCCATGGAGTTTTCAAAGTTTGACTGGCGCAGGAATGAGCGGATATTGCCCACAATGGCATGAAATTCCAGGCCCAGCCCCATGACTTCTGCTTCAAAATCGGCAGGCGCGCCAAGCACAACTGAATATCCTTTGGAACGCAGCTCCAATGCCAGCGCCAGATAAGGTTGCACGTCACCGCGTGTACCAATTGTAGAAATTGCAATACGCTTACTCATAAAAAACCAAAATATCCGCAAACCACCTTTCGGCAGCATAAATTAATAAGTTTACCCCTGCATCTCTTGTTTGTGCAAGTGTCAAAAGAATTCAAATTCCTCCTCGCTATTCATGCTTGAAAATTGGGCGGTTGAAAGGCCGGTTCAGCATTATTTGCGCCGCACATTTATATTGCGCATACATAAGGAAAATTATGCAAATATCAATTTCCAACCATGATTTAGCAGTATAAAAGTCAAAACCAGCAAGAATCGTCTCAAGAATCGTCTCAAGAATCGCATGTTGGGCAACACGGCAAACCAAAATATGGAGCACATGACAAATGGAACCTGAATTCCATCGTATCAAAAGGCTACCACCTTATGTTTTTGAACATATCAATCCCATCAAAGCCAAGGCCCGCGCTGAAGGGGTGGATATTATCGATCTTGGCATGGGAAATCCTGACCTGCCAACGCCCTCCCATATTGTTGAAAAACTGGTTGAAGCCATTCAGGACCCGCGCACACACCGCTATTCCGCTTCAAAAGGCATCCCCGGTTTGCGCAAAGCCCAGGCCTCCTATTACGGGCGTCGCTTTGGGGTAAAACTCAATCCCGATACGCAGGTTGTTGCCACCCTTGGCTCCAAAGAGGGCTTTGCCAACATGGCACAGGCTATAACGGCACCCGGTGACGTTGTGCTGGTTCCCAACCCCACCTATCCCATTCATTCCTTTGGTTTTATCATGTCGGGGGGCGTGGTGCGCTCCATGCCTGCTGAGCCCAACGAAGAGTTTTTCCGGGTGCTGGACCGTGCCGTGCGCCATTCCATTCCAAAACCCATTGCCCTGATTTTGAACTACCCCTCAAATCCCACCGCTTACATCGCTGATTTGGATTTTTATCGTGAGGTTGTGGACTATTGTCGTAAGCATGAGATTTATATTCTTTCGGACCTGGCCTATTCCGAGGTTTATTTTGACGGTAACCCACCCCCTTCGGTTTTGCAGATTCCTGATGCCATGGATATTGCGGGTGAGTTTACCTCAATGTCTAAAACCTTTTCCATGCCCGGTTGGCGTATGGGGTTTGCCGTGGGCAACGAAAGGCTTATTTCCGCACTCACCCGCGTAAAATCCTATTTGGATTATGGGGCGTTTACCCCCATTCAGGTGGCCGCCGCCGCTGCCCTCAATGGCCCCGATGATTGTGTGCGCGACGTGCGCGAAGTATATAAAACGCGCCGGGATGTGCTGGTTGACAGCTTTGGGCGCGCCGGCTGGGATATTCCGCCGCCCCCCGCCACCATGTTTGCATGGGTGCCCATTCCTGAGCAATTTGCTCATTTGGGGTCCCTTGAATTTGCCAAACTGCTGATAACTGAAGCGGCGGTTGCCGTGGCACCGGGCGTAGGCTTTGGTGAATATGGCGACAATTATGTGCGCATTGCATTGGTGGAAAACGAACAGCGAATCCGACAGGCCGCCCGTAACCTGAAGAAATTTCTAGCCACCGGTCAGGGGGCAAACGTGGTCAATATTAAACCAGGTTAGTCCAAAACCTAATATTCCTGCTCACGTTGTAAAAGTTGGGGCAGTGTGTAGCTGTTGTTTATGCTCTTTGTATCGTTTGGGTCATAGTTACTATCTGAGACAGTGCAATTGCGTCCGCAGACGAGCGTTGCCGTTTCTTCATATGCATCGTTGAACCAGATACGCCCCCCCGGTGTGGAAATAAAGCCGTTAACTTCCTCGGCAATATCCGCTTCAAGATCGTTAGAGGAGGGGACCTCTGAATCAAAATCATAAGAATGCCCGGCATGTGTATGATAAGATGCAATAATATCCATATCCAGCGGCGGCTCATCTGAATAGCAGCTCTCATTGTCCCCCTTCGTTGGGGGGGGGGCCACCAGCTGATTTGCATCATTCAGCCCGAAATATCCACAATATTCACGGTTTTCAGAAATTGAGCGAGGCTGGATCTTATTAAAGAACTTAATGGCAAAATCAGCCTGACGTTGAGTTTGTGCACTAGCGGGGAGTGCACTCAACATGCTGACCCCAAAAAAAACGAATAAAAACAATTTTATCATCAAAGGTTCCTGAATTTGCGATGTTTACAAAATAGGAAGGTGTTTGGGCTTTGTCGAGCAATCTTGTCAGGCATATTTGTTATGTCTGAGCCTTAGCCCTATTGACCCGCTTGTCTTTTCATATTCTATGCATCCCATATTAAATGCCTCCAGTGATCGGCTTGGTTGAGCGCTTAGCCGCCAAAGACATATCCACTGAGGAAAAAAAGACGGACAAAGATTGAGTTGATGAGCAATAAATTGAAAAAAAATTCCCCCTTACCGCTACGCGTTGGCATTGCCGGGCTTGGAACAGTGGGAGCTTCCCTTGTGGGGATGCTGCAAAAAAGCGGAAATGAACTTCAACGCAAGCATGGGCGTCGCATAGAAGTTGCGGCGGTTTCCGCCCGCTCGCGCTCAAGGGATCGTGGAGTAGATATTTCGCAATACGCCTGGCACGATGATCCGGTGGCGCTGGCAAAAAGCGATGATGTTGATTTGTTTGTTGAGTTGATCGGGGGCGAGGATGGCCCTGCACTGGCCGCTGTCAGGGCTGCATTGAGTGCAGGAAAACCCGTTGTTACTGCAAATAAGGCCCTGCTTGCCAAACACGGCGTGGACCTGGCTGAGCTGGCAGAGCAAACCGGCACCCATATCGGCTTTGAAGCTGCCGTTGCCGGTGGAATTCCGGTCATTAAAACCCTGCGAGAGGGGTTGGGCGCAGCGTCTGTCACCCGCGTTTATGGTATTATGAATGGCACCTGCAATTACATTCTGACACGCATGGGGGAAGAGGACATATCCTTTGGCGATTGTCTGACCGATGCGCAGGCGCTGGGATATGCCGAGGCTGACCCCACTTTTGATGTTGAGGGGTTTGACACCGCCCACAAGTTGGCCATTCTGGCATCCCTGTGTTTCCAGACTAAAATCGCCGCCGATGAAATATTTGTTGAGGGCATCACCGCGATCACTCAGGCTGACATAAAAGTCGCCGCTGATCTGGGGTATAAAATCAAACTTTTAGGAATAGCTCAGCGCTCCGGTGGCGGCATTGAACAACGGGTACATCCAACGCTGGTGCCGCGCACAAGCGCTATTGCCAGAGTGGATAATGTACTCAATGCCGTTTCCCTTGAAACCGATCATATTCAGGAATTGATGCTGGCAGGTCCGGGCGCTGGAGGTCCGGCGACCGCCGCTTCGGTTCTGGCTGATATTCTTGATATTGCCCGCGGGCATAATGTGCCCCCGCTGGGGATCCCCACCAGCGAATTGGCCGATTATAGCCGGGCGCCGATGCGGGTCCATAAGGGGGGGTATTATATTCGCTTGAATGTGCGCGATGTGCCCGGGGCTCTTGCCGCAATTACTACGCGTGTGGGAGAAAGTGGCATTTCCCTTGAGAGCGTCATCCAGCGCCCGGACCTCAAAGCCCCGGCTTCCATTGCCGATCAGGGTGAAACTCGCACCCTTGTATTGATTACTCAGGACACAACTGAAAGTTCAGTGCGCAAAGCTTTGGATCAGGTTGCCGATGATGGCTATACCGTTGGCGCGCCGCAGCTTATACGTATTGAGAGTTTTTGATTTCCCCACCAGAAAGCGCACCCCATGTCCCCTGATGGTCCCCAATATTTTCTCAATATTGATCGGTCACTTTCAGGCAATGCGTGGGTTGATCGACTGGACATTGCGGCCCAGCGCCAGGCAACCGCTATCGTCCAGCAGCATGGCATTACCGACATTCTTGCGCGTATTCTGGCGGCGCGCGGTGTGGATGTGGATCAGGCTGTATCTTTTCTGACCCCCACCATCCGCGAATTGATGCCAGATCCCTCGACAATGACAGACATGGATGCATTAGCCACGCGCCTTGCCGAGGCTATTTCAGGTCGGGAAAAAATTGCATTATTCGGCGATTACGACGTGGATGGTGCCAGTTCATGCGCCATGATGCTGCGATTTTTGAGGAGCTTTGGTCTCTCCGTCGTCTGCCATATTCCAGATCGTATTTTTGAAGGATATGGTCCCAATATCCCAGCGATCAATTCCTTGATTGATGATGGCGCGACACTTCTGATTTTGCTGGATTGCGGCACCACCAGTGTTGAGGCGGTGGCCCATGCCCGTGCGCGCGATTGTGATGTGCTTATTCTGGACCATCATCTGGCAACAGAAAATTTGCCTGACGCCAACGCGCTGGTAAACCCCAATCGCCCCGATGATTTGTCAGAATTGGGATATTTGTGCGCTGCAGGTGTCACTTTTATGGCCCTTGTTGCCACCAACCGCGCATTGCGCAACGCCGGGCAGGGGCAGTTTTCTGACCTTATGTCATTGGCTGACCTTGCCGCACTGGCCACGATTTGTGACGTGGTCCCCCTCAAAGGGCTTAACCGGGCTTTGGTTGTGCGTGGGGTCCAGATCATGAAAGAGGGTAAAAATCTGGGAATTGCAGCTCTTGCCCTTGCCGCACGCCTAAATGGTCCAATAGGCCCCTCGCACCTTGGGTTTATGATTGGTCCGCGTATCAACGCCGGAGGGCGCATAGGTGATGCGGGCCTTGGTACGCGGCTGCTCGCCACCTCCTCAGATGAAGAGGCCATGTTTATAGCCGCACAACTGGATGAGCTGAATTCCGAGCGCCAAACCATCGAAGCGCAGGCGGTTGAGGAGGCCATAGCGGTAGCAGAGGCTGAAATCGGGCAGGGGGAGGGACCGGCAGTGCTGGTTCTTGCTTCACAAAGCTGGCACCCTGGCGTTGTCGGTCTGGTAGCTTCGCGCCTCAAAGATCGTTTTGGCCGTCCCGCCTTTGCCATTGCCATGCGGCCCGATGGCACTGGCTCAGGCTCAGGGCGTTCTTTATCCGGCGTTGATCTGGGCAGTGCAGTTTTGTCAGCAGTGCAAAACAATCTCATTCAAAAAGGGGGCGGACACGCCATGGCGGCAGGCATTTCCCTTGCCCAAAATCAAATTTCAGGCTTTCGCGCTCATATGAACGAGTTGTTGGCGCACAAGGTGAGTGCAGCCAGAGAAAAGGCAAGCATAAAAATTGATGCGGCTATTACCGCGCGCACAGCAACCCCGGACTTTGTCAACTCCCTTGGAGAAGTTGGCCCGTTTGGAATGGGAAATCCGTCCCCCGTATTTGCGTTGGCCTCGCATTTTGTCACTTTTTCAAAAGTTGTCGGTAAAGGTGGGCATGTGCAGTTTTCGCTAAAAAGCGGCGATAGCGCGACACTCAAGGGCATTGCATTTCGCGCTGCCAATTCGGAGTTGGGGCAGGCTGTTTTGAATGCGCCAAAGGACAAACCGTTCCACTTTTGCGGCACTTTGAATGTTGACTACTGGCAGGGCCGTGCGCGTGTGCAAATGCGGCTGATTGATATGGCCGATCCGACAAAACCAGCCTGGTAGCCCAAAAAAACGAGCTCCAGCCTTGCAAACGCCTTAAACTGGCTCCATATTTATCTTGGATAGTTTGAAGTCTTATACAACCAGATCAGTAGGTGGTATTATGAGTGATAGCGTTTTCGAGGCCGATACAAAAAACGATAAGTCACCCGGCACCCCCGGGCCTTTGTCCGGTTTGCTTTCCAGAATTGTTGAATGGGGAGGGGTTAAGCTACTTGGCCCCCCTCAAAGCGGGGCGCTAAGCGTTCAGTTTCCCAATGGTCGTACCAAAACATTGGGGGATCCTCAAAGTGGCGTTCATGCCCGGCTGATTTTCAATAACTTCAGTGTTTTACAACGCTCCATGCGCCGTGGCACCGTTGGATTTGCCGCCTCCTACATAAAGGGAGATATTGATTCTCCCGATTTGACAAAACTGTTTTTGTTTTTTTTGCGAAACCTTGAGAATTTTTCCAATCCTGCTTCTGCGCTATTTCATCGGGCCACAAAAGACCTGACATTTCATCTCAAAAATGCCAATTCCCGTGTTGGTTCAAAAAAAAATATTGCCGAGCACTATGATCTGGGCAATGATTTTTACGACCAATGGCTGGACCCATCCATGACCTATTCTTCGGCCATTTTTGAACCGGAAACGCTTAGTCTCGAGCAGGCACAAATCGCAAAATATCATCAGATTGCGCAAATGGCTGATGTGAAACCGGGCGACAAAGTTCTGGAGATCGGGTGTGGATGGGGTGGGCTTGCCGAAGTTCTGGCGCGTGATTACAACGCAAATATTCACGGCATTACCCTGTCGAAAGAGCAACTGCATTTTGCCAGAAACCGCGTTAAAAAAGCGGGGTTACAGGAAAAAGCAAGCCTGGTTTTTGAAGATTATCGCGATACAGAGGGCCAGTTTGACCGTGTTTGCTCCATTGAGATGATTGAAGCTGTGGGTGAGGAGCACTGGCCAAGATATTTCTCAACGCTCTTTAATCGCCTCAAACCCGGAGGAACGGCTGCAGTGCAGGCAATAACCATTGACGAAGCCCATTTTGATTCCTATCGCGCCGGACCTGATTTTATCCAGCGATATATTTTTCCAGGTGGCATGTTGATGACCAAGTCTGCTATGCGTGAACAGGGGGAAAAGGCTGGTTTGGTGATGGAAAACGTCAAAAACTTTGGCCATTCCTACGCACAAACCCTATCCCTTTGGCGTCAAAAATTTCTGGACCGCTGGCACACCATCGCTCCCCTTGGCTATGATGAAGCCTTCAAACGCAAGTGGCAATACTACTTGTCCTATTGCGAAGCGGGATTTTCAGAAGACTTCATTGATGTGGGGATTTATCAATACCGGCGGCCAGCCTGATAGGCCTTAGTTTTATCCGGCGCGTGCAAAGCACGCTGGCGCGAGCGAAAACTGAAGTTGTTTGAGAAAAACTCTTAAAGCCAACCCAGGCGGCACAAGTGCCGCCGGCCAATAATTTGG
>JAJRRJ010000019.1 GCA_024279575.1 Alphaproteobacteria bacterium
ACTGTGGAGTAGGGTAATGTTGCAATTTCGCCTGCTTCTTATAAAGGTAGATTTTTTTGAAAAATGAATTAGTTCTCCTGCTGTTCGGTATTTTGGTTCTTGTGTTTGTTGTCAGACACAGCCGCAGTAAAAAGAATTGTCAATCTCAAAAAGCATCTTATCGGGGGGATTACCATCGTAATAATGTTGGAAAAAAATTTCAGCCATTTGATGCAAAACGCGCAAGGCTACAACCAAGTAATACTGTTCTGAAAGGCTTGGCCTATGTGTTTGATGGTGACACTATGGTTATACAAAAAACTCAGATTCGCTTGTTTGGTGTTGATGCGCCAGAGATAAATCACCCTTACGGGCAGAAGGCCAAATGGGCTTTGGTTTCTTTATGCAAAGGGCAAACAGTACATGCAGAAACTATCGAACAAGATGATCATGGTCGAGTTGTAGCACGATGTTACCTGCAAGATGGGCGCGACCTCTCGGCTGAAATGGTTAATCTTGGGTTGGCTATCGACTGGCCAAAGTTTTCGGGTGGAAAATATCAGGCATTGGAGGTGCCTGAACTACGTAAGAAGCTCTGGCTGGTAGATGCTCGTCAAAAAGGGCGTGTCCATGTTTTGAGGCAATTCGAGGCCAAACAAAGAATTCGTACGGCTAAAGGTTGATTATTAGTTTTTACGCAATGTAACGGGTAAGTATTCATTTTAGCTGGTTGCAACATCCCCTTTTTGTATGACTTCACTGGATTACCCCCCTCGGCTACGCCCCTTCACAATGACGGTGTTGAGTTTGATGTATTTAAGTTGCCGTTTAACGATCCCCCAAAATAATTTGCGTTTACAAAAAGGGGTATAAATTTAGGGTAGCAGATTAAAACATGAGAGAAAATTAGATGTTTTTTACAAGAATAGGGCTGCTTTTTGCGTATCTGGGCTTTGGGTGGGGCATTCTTCGTGTGGGGCTTGGTTTTTTCGGTGCGTATGGGACAGAAAGCATGGCTGATAATATCGCTTTCGCAAATCGTTACCTTGCAGCATCAAGTACTGGAGAAGCTCTTAATGAGGGATTCCTCTATATTGGTGTTTCTGTGGCTCTTGGCATTCTCTGCGAAATCAGCAGAAGCCGCTAAGCGGATATCTGACACGCAACCCATCAAGCGAATTCTTGGCCATTGACCAAAAACCAGGAGTTATTGGGCGATGTAAGTTAAAGCACAAGAGATGTAACATAATACCAATCCTTTCAGGTTCTTGGCTTCAACCCCTTGCAAAACAGGTTCTCAAGAAACACTGCCGCCCCGTCAAAATGGGCGTCCCCTTGTGTATCTTTGGCCAGTACCGCGCGCACCTGCACGTCAAAATCTGCATAGTGCTGGGTGGTGGCCCATATGGAAAACAGCAGATGATGGGGGTCGCACGGGTTGAGTTTCCCCTCATTCATCCACCCCTGAATGAGCTTGGCTTTTTCATCGACAAGGGTTTTGAGTTCGCCTTCGATCATGGAGATAATCCGGGGCGCGCCCTGTAATATTTCATTGGCAAACAGACGGCTTTCCTTGGGAAAATCCCGGCTGATTTCCAGCTTGCGTTTGATATAGGCACAAATTTCAGCCAACGGGTCTCCGTTGGCGTCAATGGCCTTCAGGGGATCAAGCCATGTGTCCATTAACCGTTCGATTAAGGACTGGTGGATATCTTCTTTTTTGCCGAAGTAATAGAGTAAATTGGGCTTGCTCATACCGGCGGCATCGGCAATCTGATCAATGGTGGAGCCGCGAAATCCATGGGCGGCAAATACTTCAAGCGCTGCCCCAAGAATAAGCTCGCGCTTTTCCCGCTGAATGCGTGAATTTCGGCCTCTATTTGAATTTGTTTTGCTAAGCGGCATATCAAAACCAGATTAGTGCAGTTGAAAGCTGATTTTGTGTCCCTTTGAGGCAACATGCAACACATTTTACTTGCGCGGCCAAACAAGAGTGATAATATTTTATCAATTGGTCAAATTTTGAGTAGTGTATTTTTTAAAAACCCACCAATAATAGCGATACCAAAAGTCTTTCTGCGGCCCTTTTTCTGGAGAAAAAGCGATGAGTTCAAATAATGTAACCCCCAATGATCTGGCGGCGTTCTGGATGCCTTTTTCTGCCAACAGGCAGTTCAAAAAAGCACCGCGCATGTTCGTTTCCGCTTCCGACATGCACTATACCACTGCCGACGGGCGTCAGGTATTGGACGCCACCGCAGGGTTGTGGTGTGTCAACGCGGGCCATTGCCGCCCCAAAATTACAGAAGCAATTCAAAAACAGGCCGCAGAACTAGACTATGCTCCCGCCTTTCAGATCGGGCACCCAAAGGCCTTTGAATTGGCCAACAAGCTGGTGGACCTGTCGCCCAAGGGCATGGATCATGTGTTTTATACCAATTCAGGTTCTGAAAGCGTAGAAACAGCGCTCAAAATTGCGCTGGCCTATCATCGCACCAAAGGGGACGGATCGCGTTTTCGTCTGATCGGACGCGAACGGGGTTATCACGGGGTGAATTTTGGTGGCATTTCGGTTGGTGGTATTGTGCCTAACCGAAAAATGTTTGGCACCCTGCTGACCGGTGTTGATCATTTGCCCCATACGCATCTGATTGACAAAAATGCTTTTTCCAAAGGCACGCCGGAACATGGGGGGGAACTGGCCGATGAGCTTGAACGCATCGTTGCCCTGCATGATGCCTCCACCATTGCAGCGGTGATTGTGGAGCCGGTTGCCGGGTCCACCGGGGTTCTGATCCCCCCCAAAGGCTATCTGCAAAAATTGCGTGATATATGCACAAAACACGGCATTTTGCTCATTTTTGATGAAGTAATTACCGGATTTGGTCGCCTTGGCACCCCGTTTGCCGCCGATTTTTATGGCATTACCCCCGATATTATGGTGACCGCCAAGGGTCTGACCAACGGGGTTATTCCCATGGGCGCGGTTTTTGTAAAGAACGAAATCCATGACGCTTTCATGAATGGTCCCGAGCACATGATTGAATTCATGCATGGCTATACCTATGCGGGTAACCCTATGGCCGCCGCTGCCGCCCTTGGCACGTTGGCCACCTATAAAGAAGAGGGGCTTTTGACCCGCGCCAGCGAGCTGGCCCCCTATTGGGAAGAGGCTCTGCATTCCTTAAAGGACGCGCCCTATGTAATCGATATTCGCAATATTGGCCTGATTGGCGCGGTAGAACTTGAACCTGTTGCGGCAGAGCCGACAAAACGGGCCTTTGCCGCCTTCCGCCAGGCCTTTGACGATGGGCTGTTGATCCGTACCACCGGTGACATTATTGCTCTGTCACCTCCTCTGATTGTTTCAAAATCCCAAATTGATGAAATTGTTGATGGCATTCGAGCCACACTGAATAAGGTTGACTGAAATGTATAAATTACACAATGCGATTGATGGGAAACTGGTTTCCTCCACCTCTGATCGTATGGCTCAGATATTTAATCCAGCTACAGGGGAGCAGATTGGTGAATTGCCCCTTTCAACCGATGCCGAAATGAATAAAGCGGTTGCTATTGCCAAACAAGCCCAGATAGCCTGGGGAAATGAGCCTCCGGCAAAACGTGCACGGATTATGTTCAAGTTTCTTGAATTGCTGAATCAAAATATTGGCGATCTGGCCCGTGAAATATCCCGTGAACAGGGAAAAACCCATGATGATGCTTTAGGTGAATGTGCCCGTGGGATTGAAGTGGTGGAATATGCCTGTGGTATTCCTCAAATGCTCAAGGGTGAATATTCGCGCAATGTTGGCCCCGGAATTGACAGCTATGCTTCGCGGCATCCTTTAGGGGTTGTTGCCGGAATAACGCCGTTTAACTTCCCCGCCATGGTGCCCATGTGGATGTATCCCATGGCTATCGCCGCCGGGAACGCTTTTATTCTAAAGCCTTCTGAACGCGACCCTTCAGCTTCCATGCTGGCCTGGGAATTGTTCAAACAGGCGGGCCTGCCCGATGGCATATTTAACATTGTACACGGGGATAAATCCGCCGTGGATTGCATTCTGGATCACCCCGATATCAAGGCGGTGAGCTTTGTCGGCTCCACCCCCATTGCTGAATATGTTTATACGCGCGGTACCGCTGCCGGTAAACGTGTGCAGGCCCTGGGTGGCGCAAAAAACCATATGATTATTATGCCCGATGCCGATATGGAGCAGGCGGCAAATGCGCTGATTGGTGCAGGCTACGGGGCCGCCGGAGAGCGCTGCATGGCCATTTCGGTTGCTGTGCCCATTGGTGAAGAAACCGCCGATAAACTGGTAGCGGCATTAAAGCCAAAAGTTGAATCTTTGAAAATTGGTCCAGCTTCCGACGAAACAACAGAACTTGGTCCGGTGATTACCAAAGCTCATCAGGAAAAAGTTTTGGGCTATATTGATGAAGGTGTTGCAGATGGTGCTGATCTGGTGGTCGATGGACGCGGGTTCTCGCTTCAGGGTTATGAAAACGGCTATTTCGTTGGCGGCACCCTGTTTGATAACGTGACCGAAGATATGTCCATCTATCGCGATGAGATTTTTGGGCCTGTGGTTTGTGTGGTGCGCAAAAACAGCTTTGAAGAAGCCGTTGATCTGATTCACGGCCATGAATACGCCAATGGCACCGCAATTTTTACCCGTGATGGCGATGCGGCCCGTGATTTTGCCGACAAGATCGAAGTAGGTATGGTGGGCATCAACGTGCCAATTCCTGTGCCGGTGGCCTATCATTCCTTTGGTGGCTGGAAACGCTCGTCATTTGGTTCGTCCGGGATTTATGGCCCCGAAGCCGTGCAATTTTACACTCGCTTGAAAACTGTCACCGCCCGCTGGCCCACCGGGGTTAAAGAGGGTGCAGTGTTTACATTTCCGGCGTAAAACAAAGGACATTCATTATGGCAAAACCCACTTCAAAACCTGGTGCAAATCTGAAAATAAATGGCACCCGTCTCTGGGATAGCTTGATGGAGATGGCAAAAATTGGACCCGGAATTGCCGGGGGCAATAATCGCCAGACGGTTACGGACGAGGATGGTGAGGGCCGCAAGCTGTTTCAAAAATGGTGTGAAGAAGCCGGGCTGAGTATGGGCGTCGATACCATGGGCAATATGTTCATGCGCCGCGAGGGCACCGACCCTGACCTGTTGCCGGTTTATGTGGGGTCCCATCTGGATACTCAGCCTACCGGAGGAAAATATGATGGCGTGCTCGGCGTATTGGCCGGTCTTGAGCTGGTGCGCACGCTCAATGATCTCAACATCAAAACAAAACATCCCATCGTGATCACCAACTGGACCAATGAGGAAGGCACACGGTTTGCTCCGGCGATGCTTGCTTCGGGGGTTTTTGCAAAAATGCACACGCTCGACTGGGCCTATGGACGCGAGGACGCGGAGGGCAAAAAATTCGGTGAAGAACTGGCCCGGATCGGCTGGAAGGGCGATGAAAAGGTTGGCGCGCGCAAAATGCACGCAATGTTTGAATTGCATATCGAGCAGGGACCAATTCTTGAAGCCGAGGGCAAGGAAATTGGCGTTGTTACCCACGGGCAGGGCCTGAGCTGGACTGAGATTACTGTAACCGGCAAAGACAGCCATACCGGCTCCACCCCCATGCCCATGCGCAAAAATGCCGGGCTTGGCATGGCAAAAATTTTACAGCTTGTTGATGATATCGCCTGGGCCCACAAGCCCGATGCGGTGGGCGCCGCCGGGCACATTGATGTGTTCCCCAATTCGCGCAACGTTATTCCGGGCAAAGTGGTGTTTACCGTGGATTTCCGTTCCCCTGATCTGGCCACCATTAAAGATATGGAAAGCCAGTTAAAGACAGGCGCTAAAAAGATTTGCGATGAGATGGGGTTGGGTATTGAATTTGAAAGGGTTGGCGGATTTGACCCCGTAACCTTTGATAAGAATTGCGTAAGTGCGGTTAGAAACGCCGCCGAGCGCTTGGGCTATTCACATCGCGATCTGATTTCCGGGGCCGGGCATGATGCGTGCTGGATCAACCGGGTTGCCCCTACGGCAATGGTCATGTGCCCGTGCGTTGACGGGCTAAGTCACAACGAGGCGGAAGAAATTTCAATGGAATGGGCCACTGCCGGGGCAGAGGTTTTAATGCACGCGGTTGTTGAAACGGCGGAGATTGTGGAGTGAAGCTTTCTTTTAAAGTGAAGGGTTCAGCACCAGAGCCATACAAAATTACAATTGAAAAAGTTGGTAGTAGTCTGACGGCTCTGTGTAATTGCCCGGCCGGAAAGAAAGGAACCCATTGTAAACATCGGTTGAAGTCATTTAAGGGCAATAATGAAGGCGTGGTTGGTGGTGATGTCGAGCGGATATTTGAAGTTCCACAAATGCTAATTGGAACAGATGTGGAAGCGTCATTGAGGGAATTAGAGGGATTAGAAACCAAATTGTCCATAGTGAAGAAAGATGTTTCAAAGGCAAAAAAGGCACTTGGTAGAGTAATGAGGTCTTAGTTGGTAGATATCCTTGATCAAGATGTAAGCCCTTCAACCCTCCCCCTTGTGGGGAGGGTCGGCGCATTGCGCCGGGGTGGGGGTTCTCCCTTCGCAAGAACAGGGGATGCGAATATGATTGATAGTCCACCCCCCACCCCTAACCCCTCCCCACGTGGGGGGAGGGGAACGCGGTTGGCCGCATTGCTTGTCGTTTTTGCAATGCTCGCCACCCCCACCCTCGCTGCACCAGCCCCTGGAGCTAGTTGGGATTGGCAATTATCAGAGGCGATTGATCCGCCCGAAGGTATTGAAGTCTTTGATGCTGACCCTGATAACGTGACCCGTGAACAGATTATGGCGCTCAATGAAGCGGGGGTTTATACCATTTGCTATATTTCGGTGGGCACAATGGAAGACTGGCGCGATGATGCGGCACAGTATAGTGATCCATTGATTTTTCCCAATCCGGTTGTGGGCAAAGCCTATGAGGGATGGCCGGGGGAATTCTTCCTTGATATTCGCCAGCCAACTTTGCGCTATGTTATGCAGCGCAAGTTTAATGATTGCAGAATAAAGGGCTTTCAGGCGGTGGAACCGGACAATATGGACGTTTATACTAATGATTCAGGGGTTGATCTGACTGCCGCCGACACGGTGCGCTATGTGGCGCAACTGGTGAGTGATGCCCGCGCGCAAGGGCTGGAAATTGGCCAGAAGAACACACCGGAACTTACCGGCAAGCTGGTCTCTATCATGGACTTTATTATTACCGAAGACTGCTATGCCGATGGCTGGTGCGATGATGTATTGCTCTATATCGCGGCGGGAAAACCGGTTTTTAATGCCGAATATACCGACACCGGCGTGGATTTTGCGGCGGCCTGTGCCTATGCCGCAGAAAATAATATTTCGATGATCCGAAAGGATCGTGATTTAACCGTTGAACGAGAGGTTTGCAATTAAACAGCAAGCTATTTTTTGGGAGGAAAAGCATGAGCAAAGTAATCAAGGGCGGCACCATCGTAACCGCTGACCGCACCTATAAGTCTGATGTGAAAATTGAGGACGGGAAAATCGTTGAGATTGGCGACAGTCTGTCCGGCGATGAGACACTGGATGCAACGGGATGTTATGTAATGCCCGGCGGTATTGACCCCCACACCCATCTTGAGATGCCATTTATGGGCACATATTCCTCTGATGATTTTGAAAGCGGCACTCGGGCGGCACTGGCAGGAGGCACCACAATGGTGGTGGATTTCGCCCTGCCATCCCCCAACCAGTCGCTGCTTGAAGCCCTTTCCATGTGGGATAATAAATCCACCCGCGCCAACTGTGATTATTCCTTTCATATGGCCATCACCTGGTGGAGCGAGCAGGTGTTTGACGAAATGGAGGAGATCGCCAAGCGCGGCATCAATACGTTCAAGCATTTCCTTGCTTATAAGGGTGCGCTGATGGTCAACGATGATGAGCTTTATGCTTCGTTCAAGCGCTGTGCCGAACTGGGTGTGACCCCGCTGGTGCATGCCGAAAACGGCGACGTGGTGGCCGAACTCTCCGCCGCATTGTTGGCTGAGGGTAATACCGGCCCCGAAGCCCATGCCTATTCACGTCCCCCCCAGGTTGAGGGGGAAGCCACCAACCGCGCCATTATGATTGCTGATATGGC
>JAJRRJ010000232.1 GCA_024279575.1 Alphaproteobacteria bacterium
AATACCAAAAAAATGTCCGTTTTCTAAAGATGGCGCACCCTCTGCAGCAGCTTTTCCCAATCGGGACCAGTCAATTTCTTCATTTGACCAAACGGCAAAATAGGGGCCAATAAACGAAAACAAAACCACCAGCGTTAGCACAACAACACTTGTCACGGCGGCCTTATTTCCCAAAAAACGGTGCAACGCATCCTGCCAGAGGGAACGACCTCTAACATTGTCCATCTCGGACATATTTTGCGCCATCGTATGGATTTTGTGCGTAAATGGTTTGGGATTGTGTTTAGCCAGCTGCTTGGCTTTTTCTGAAGCAACACTCATTATTTTTGCCCCCCTAAAGCCTGATCTTAGGATCAATCCAGGCATACAGGATGTCCACAATCATATTAAAGATAATTACCAGCGCGCCCATCAAAATGGTAATGCCCATCATCACAGAATAATCCCGGCTCAGGGCTGAATTGACAAACATCTGCCCGATACCGCCGGTTGAGAAGTATAAATCAATCACAACAGACCCAGTAATCATGCCTACAAATGCAGGGCCAAGATAAGAGATCACTGGTAACATGGATGGTTTCAAAGCATGCTTTGTTATGATCCTGAAATTTGAAAGCCCTTTGGCCCTGGCTGTACGGATAAAATTGGAGTTGAGAACCTCCAGCATCGAAGAGCGGGTTATACGGGCAATGGAAGCCATATAGGACGTTGAAAGGGCAATAACCGGCAATACCAGATTTTGCCACTGTCCCCCGTTCCAGCCACCCCCGGGCAGCCAGCCCAGCCAAAGCGTAAACGTAAGCACCAAAATTGGCGCCATAACAAAATTTGGTAAAACCTGCGCACCAATACTGATACCCACTGCCAGATAATCAAGCCATGAATTATGAAAAATCGCCGCCGCTGCTCCCAGCGCAACCCCGATCGAAACAGCAAAAACAAATGCCCACATCCCATAAGTCAGGGTTACAGGAAACCCTTGCGCAATAATGTCATTGACCGAGCGATCCTTAAAGCGAAACGAGGGGCCGAAATCAAATTTGGTGACGATATCCTTGATGTAGTTAAACATCTGAACCGGCACCGGTTTGTCCAGCCCGTACTTGGCCTCGATATTCGCTAACACCTGAGGGGGTAGTGGCCGCTCAGATGTAAACGGGCCACCAGGGGCCAGATGCATTAGAGAAAATGAAAACACCACCAGAATCAACAAGGTAGGAATAGCAATCCCGATACGTCGGACAACAAAACTAATCATAGAAAATCCTGCCCCGGTTAACCCTTTTCATAAACGCAAAAAACCCACCGTTTCACAAAAAGAAACGTCTGCTTATGCACTTATCAAAAAAGTTGTTTTCTGTTTTTCATTACAAAAACCCAGCAAAGCCCCGCGAGATATCCCGCGGGGCTCCAATTGGATTTAACTAACTATTCAGCAACCCTGTACAGTTCGCGGCTGTACCAGTTCTGCTCAACATTATCCACAGGCCACGAACCAAGTACATTCGGGTCCATCATCATCACACGTGTATAGTGATAGATGGGAATAATTGGCATTTCTTCAGCCATGATCTGCTCAACTTTAGTATAGTTGGCGGTCGCATCACCACCGGTTTTTGCATCTTCCATCAACGCATCAATTTCAGCACTGGAGTATTTGCCGTCATTATAACCGGAAGCGGTGGTTACCAGATCAAGGAATGTAGAAGCTTCATTATAATCTCCACACCATGCACCACGCGCCAGTTGGAAATCCTGCGCACCACGGGTTTCAAGGAACACTTTCCACTCCATATTGCCAAGGGTCGCTTCAACACCAAGTTTCTGCTTCCACATCTGGCTCATAACGGTGGCAATCTGCTTATGACCTTCAGAAGTGTTGTAGATCATATCAAATGCCAGTGGATTATCCGGGCCGTATCCAGCTTCTGCCAAAAGCTCAAGGGCCTTGGCATCCCGCTCAGCCTGGGTCATCTGACCAAAGGGAACATCAGGAACTTCAAATCCGGCAGTCGCGCCTGGCGTAAAGGTAAAGGCCGGGAACTGACCACCCTGAAGCACGTTTTCTGTAATCACAGAACGATCAATTGCATAGCTTAGAGCCTGACGAACACGCACGTCCTGGAAGGCTTCGGGGCCATTTTCGGACAGGTTAAATGTGTAATAGTAGGAACACAAACGCGGAAAGGACACGGCCTGGTCGGGATATTCTTCCTTAAGACGTGGATATTGGCCGGTTGGCACTTCTGTACGATCCAGTTCACCTGCAAGATAGCGGGTCAACGCCGCATCATCATCGTTGATGATCAAAGCTGTTGTTTTGGTAATAACAGTTTCAGCGTCATTCCAGTACATTGGGTTGCGTTCACGAACAGAGCGTTCATTTGGAACATGCTCAGTCAACACATAGGCACCGTTGGAAACAATATTTTCCGGCCTGGTCCACTCATCGCCAAACTCTTCAATGGTTGCCTGATGGGTGGGGAAAGTGGTGGCATGGGTCACCATTTGCGGGAAATAGGACAGTGGTGTGGTCAACTTGACTTCAAAAGTCAGATCATCAATCGCCCGCACACCCAGTTCTGAGGGGTCTTTATCCCCCGAAAGAACGTCGGCCACATTTTCAATCGACATCAGATCCATATACCATGAATACGGTGATGCGATCGCCGGATCAGCGGCACGACGCCAGGCATAAACGAAGTCATTTGCGGTAACAGCATCGCCATTTGACCATTTCGCATTGTCACGCAACTTGAAAACATAGGTCATCTTGTCATCAGATGCTTCCCAGCTTTCAGCAACACCCGGAATCAGGTTGCCGTCACGATCTTGGTTCAAAAGACCCTCAAACAGATCACGGGCAATATCTGAACCTGAAACATCTTCAATGATTTGCGGATCAAGTGAGCTGAACTCATCCAGATCACGATAAGTGAACGTCTGATCATCAGCAAGTGTCACACCTTCAGGAACACTGGCGGCAAAAGCCGGTGTGCCAACAAGTGCAAAGCTGGCAACACCAAGCGCAAGCATTGAAGAACGAAGTAATGGTGAAAATCTCATGTTTTTTCTCCCTTTGGTTTTGTTGATTTTCCCTGTCGGCAAACCACAATTTATTCGACCAACAGGATGTAGTCCTGCCGCGGGAGAGATGCGTCTCCCCCACGCCCTTGATTTTAAGTTACGCATGGGATTGACGCTTTGGCAAGCTACTTTCCCATTAGGTTCACTTTGATTGCAAGTACCTTCGCCTAAGTTCGCTCCACCAGCGCCGCGACCCCCATCCCCCCAGCTGTGCAAACAGAAATCAACGCTGTTTGCTTGCCTGTTTCATTGAGAAGTTTGGCCGTATGCCCAAGAATGCGTGCCCCTGTGGCAGCAAACGGATGCCCATAGGCCAGGCTCGACCCTTTGATATTCAGCTTTGCCGTTGGCACCTTGCCCAGAACCTTGTCCCGTCCCAAAACATCGCGGCAATAGCTACGATCACTCCAGGCCTTAAGGGTACACAATACCTGTGCGGCAAACGCTTCATGAATTTCAAACAAATCAATATCAGCAAAGCCGATTCCAGCACGTTCCAGCATATCAGATACCGCAATAGTGGGAGCCATAAGCAAGCCGTCTCCAGCGGCAAAATCATTAGCGCTGACCTCCCCCATGGTGAGATAGGCCAAAACCGGTAACCCGCGTTCCTTTGCCCATGCTTCGCTAGCCAGCAGGACAGCTGCCCCCCCATCGGTCAATGGTGTTGAATTGGCCGCTGTCAAAGTGCCTTTTCCCGATTTGCGATCAAAGGCAGGTTTCATGGTCGCCATTTTTTCAAGCGTACTGTCCGCCCGCACATTGTTATCCTTAAGAATCCCCGCACAGGACACAATCAAATCATCATGGAACCCCTCTTCAATCGCCTTGCTGGCATTTTGATGACTGTTAAACGCCAACTGATCCTGTTCATCGCGCGTAATACCCCATTCCCTGGCCATCAGTTCACAATGTTGACCCATGGCAAGACCAGTACGCGGCTCGGCAACGGAAGGGGCAACCGGTGTAAGCTCACGCAAACTAAAGCCCTTGAGTGCACCAAGTTTTTGCCCGAATGAACGCGCACGGCTTAACTTGGCCAGACGCTTGGCAAACTTATCCCCAAACACAATCGGGGAGGCCGAAATGGTGTCAGCTCCAGCAGCAATCCCACTGTCAATTTCCCCGGTTGCTATTTTCGCGCCCAGTGACAAAGCGGCCTGCAGGGAAGTTCCACAGGCAATCTGAATAGTTGTACCCGGAGTTGCCGGTGAAAGACCCGCATCAAGCGCCGCTTCCCGGGCCAGGTTAAAATCACGCGAATGTTTAATCACCGCCCCGGCCATCACTTCATCAATTTTCTGCCCGCGCAATCCATAGGCGTCCACCAGTCCACCAATTGCGGTAGAGAGCAAGCTCATATTGGTTTCATCATCATAGCCCGTATAGGAGCGACAGAACGGCACACGTTTTGAGCCGATAATTGCGACACGACGCAAGGTTTTTGTTCTTTTGATTGCCATGATTTAAGCCCTGCCATTCTTGCGGGCATTCAGCGGCCCACCAAGGAACGGGGCAAACCCTGTTCCCATAATTACACCAATATCCGCCAGATCAGCGTTGGCAACAATGCCCTCTTTCACGCAAACCTCGCATTCATCAACCATCGGTTGCACCAGTTCCTGGCCCAGTTGGGCCAAATTGTCATGACTGGGCGTATCACCCTTTTGCACCTTGCCTTTGGTCCAAAGATAAAACCCGCGCCCTGATTTACGACCCAGATGCCCCTGCTTGATAAGGCGGGCAAATTCACTGCCCTCATCAATCGTTTGCCCCAGTTCTTTGGCAACGCTGGCCCCCACATCAAGGCCCACCACATCCATCAATTCAATCGGACCCATAGGCATGCCATAGGCAAGGGCCGCCGCATCCAGCAGTTCTTTACTTTCGCCATTCTCCACACGTTGAACAGCAGCCAGTAGGTAGGGCATCAAGACCCGGTTGACCAAAAATCCCGGAGCACTTTTAGCAACAACCGGACTTTTCCCAATCGCACTGGCAAACGAACACCCCATTTGAATGGCAATGTCAGAATTGACTTTTGAGCGTACAACTTCAACCAAGGGCATTTGCGCCACCGGATTAAAGAAATGCAACCCGATCAGACGTGAAGGGTCTTTCAGGTTTTCTGCAATCCGCTCCAGCTCGATAGACGAGGTATTGGTGGCAATAACCGCTTCGGGTTTGGCTTTGGTTTCTACATCAGCAAACATCTTTTGCTTGATTTCCAGATTTTCAACCACAGCCTCAATAATAACATCAGCCCGTCCAATACCGTTGCCTTCAACATCCGCTTCCAGTCGTGCAATGGCCGCCTTGACCGCCTGGGGTTTACGAAGGCGCTTCTTGAATAGAGACTTGGCCCGTTTCAAAGCCGGTGCAATACGTTCAATATCCAGATCCTGAAGGGTCACACCCATGCCCCGCATGGCACACCAGGCGGCAATATCACCCCCCATCACCCCGGCCCCGATCACATGAACACGGGTAAATTTAGGTTTTTTGCCGCGCACACCTTGTTTTTTCAACCCTTCTGACAAAAAGAACAGGCGCCGCAGATTTGAAGCTGTTTCCGTCGCCATCAATTTGGGAAAACGGGTAAGCTCCCCTTTGCGCATGGCAACAGGGTCATCCCCATATTCTTCAAACATATCAATCAGAGAAAACGGAGCAGGATAATGAGCTTTGCGCGCCTTGCGCTTTACAGTATCGCGCATTTTATTGGCCACATAGCCCCGCAATGGTCCCATCGCCATTACCCGCTTGGTAAATCCGGCTGGCTTGCTTTTGCGCTTGCTCATAATGGCCTTGCGCAATTCCCAGCGCAACTGATCCCGGTGGCGCACCAGTTTATCAACCAGATTCATGCCCCGCGCCGCGCCAGCCCGCAAATATTTTCCGGTCAGCATAATTTGCATGGCAGGCACCGGGCCCGCCAAATTCATTGAGCGTCCAGTCCCCCCGAAACCGGGGAAAATTCCCAGCTTGATTTCAGGGAAACCAATCCGGGTTTTGTCATTGTTTACCGCAACCCGGAAGTGGGTGGCCAATGCCAGTTCCAGCCCGCCCCCAAGGCAAAATCCGTGAATGCCGCATACAAACGGAATATCCAGATTTTCAATGCGCTCAAACAAAGAGTGCGCCCGCTCGAGCGCAGGGCGCATTTTATCAGGATCGGAAAAACCATCAAACTCGGTAATATCCGCCCCGGCAATAAATCCGGTTGGTTTCCTGGAGAGAAGTGCAACCCCCACAATTTCACCGGCTGCCGCCAAATCCTCAAATCGCGCCACCAGCTTTTCAAGCTCCATAATTGCCGGGGTGCTCAAAACATTTACCGGCGCATCGGGCGTGTCAATTGTCAGCCAGCCAATGCCCTCATGGTCAACCTCAAAACCCCAGTGTTTAAGTGTTGGCATTATCGGCTGCGCCGCTTTTGGCGCTGTGTATTTTGCAATCGGGCGAGTTTGAGCCTTTACAGGAGCAACTGCCTTTTTTGCTGTACTGGTTTTTTTGCTTGCACTGGATGTTGCGCGTTTAGGCGCCGCACGTTTTTTCGCGGCGCTGGCGCCGGTCTTTGATTTGTCAGCCACGTTTTTTCTCTCTTAAAAAAAGTCTGTCTTTAGTTTGAACTATCTATTCCGCCGCCGCAACACCTTGTGGCTTTGAGGTGCGATTTACCATTCCAAGTTCGCCTGGGTCAAAATCATCAACCATAACGACCCGGTCCGTTGCTTCATCAGCAATGCGCAAAAGCTTGGCTTCTTCTTCATTCAAAACACCTTCTGCAACAGCATCTTCAATCGCATCACGATCCTGTCGGCGCGTAATCCGCCCTTTTTTAAGGGCACGGATAAATTTATGCTCAATTTCGGCAACCCGCGCCACTTTAACCAGAGCATCTTCCAGAACCCCGGTAATATCGTCAGGGTCATAACTCAAATAAATGCCTGCAGTGTAACGATCTCTCTGGGCGCCCGGATTAAGAATCTGACGCGCCAGCTTATAGTTTTCGCGATCACTTGAACCGGTATTGTGCTGACCAAGCGGAAATACCAAAAAGCGCATAACACCCGCAACAAACCGATTTGGAAAATTATCAAACACTGCTCGGAAATTGGTTTCAATCGCAGCAATACGATCCCTTGCAATAGCATCCACCACTGGCAGATCCTCTTTGATACACCCCTCATCCTCATAGCGCTTAAGCGTGGTGGAGAGCAAATACAGATCCGACAGAATATCCGCCATTCTTCCAGAAATTCTTTGCTTGCGCTTGATGTCTCCACCCAGCAACGCAACAACCCAGTCCCCGACCAGAGCAAAATGCTGGGAATACCGGTGCAATTGCTGATACCAGCGCTTTGCTTCGTGCTCGACCGGTGACGACGCAAATCTCCCACCTGTCAGCGCCTGCCACAAACTGCCGGTAATATTGCCCAGCATAAATGCAGTATGCCCACAAAACGCCCGATCGAAATCAGCGATGGCTTCTTTACGGTTTTCATTTTGCACCGCTTTAATTTCATCATACAAAAACGGATGCGCCCGCAAAGACCCTTGCGCAAATGTTATCAGCGTACGGGTCAGAATATTCGCTCCCTCAACCGTAATTGCCACCGGTGTGTTGGCATAGGCTGAGAACAGGTAATTGCGCGGCCCCTCCTGAATGCCGCGCCCCCCATGAATATCCAGAGCATCATTAACCCGGTCACGCATGGCCTCGGTGGCGCGATATTTCAGCAAAGCGGAAATCACCGCCGGCTTTTGGCCCTCATCAACCATTGATGCGGTTGCGGCGCGCGCGCCCTCAAACATGTAGGCGGACTTGACCAAACGGGCCAAAGGCTCCGCCACCCCTTCCATAATCCCGATGGGAATGCCGAACTGGCGGCGAATACGCGCATATGCACTTGTGTGACGCAAGGCCGCTTTCATGGAAACCGACCCGATGGCAGGCAATGAAATCGCCCGCCCTGTGGACAAACACTCCATCAGCATACGCCCCCCCTGCCCCACATAATCGACTTCACCGATCATAAACTCCATGGGAACAAACACATCAGTGCCGCTGGTAGGACCATTCATAAAGGCCGAGCCGGAAGGGAAATGTCGACGCCCAATCTCAACTCCAGGATAATCAGCAGGCACCAACGCCAGCGAAATCCCGATATTTTCACCCTTCCCAAGCAGATTTTCAGGATCAAACAGATTAACTGCAAGGCCCACCAGCGTTGCCACCGGCGCAAGCGTGATATAGCGCTTATCCCAACTCAGGCGCACCCCAAGAACCTCTTTGCCCTCATAAGTGCCCATAGTCACCACACCAACATCACGCATACCCGCCGCATCCGAGCCCGCATGGGTACCAGTTAAGGCAAAACAGGGAACTTCCTCCCCCTTGGCCAGCCGCTCAAGATATTTTTCTTTTTGTGCCTGCGTGCCGTATTTTTCAAGCAATTCACCCGGCCCAAGAGAATTGGGCACCATAACTGAAATCCCCGCAGCAACCGACCGCGAAGCAATTTTTGACACAACCATTGATTGCGCCTGCGCAGAAAAACCCAAGCCCCCATGCTCTTTGGAAATAAGCATCCCCAAAAACCCTTTGTCTTTCAGGAACTGCCAGACTTCGGGGGGCATGTCCGCACGATTGTGACGGATATCCCAATCATCAATCATTGCGCAGACCTCATTCGTTGGCCCATCCAGAAAAGCCTGCTCTTCTGCGCTCAATGTGAGTTTACGAATATCGAGCAGATTATTCCATTTGGGACGCCCCGAAAACAGGTCCGCATCCCACCCAACAGTCCCCGCATCAAGCGCTTCCTGTTCGGTTGAAGAAATAGCAGGCAGAATTTTTTTCACTGCGTTGAATATTGGTTTTATCAGCACATTCCGGCGAAAGGCGGGAACGGAAAAAGCAAACAGAACAGCTGCCGGAGCCACAGCCAGCACCCAGGACACAGCACCCATTTGCTGGTTGGCCAGCAACCCGGCCATGCCCATCATTAACGCCACGGCCGCCCAGAGCCAGATCGGCATCTTATGATAAGCCATAACCGCAAAAACAACCAAAGAAACCAAAATAACGACCCAAAACATAATCCACCTCGCTTGCCCGGCCTGGCTGGCAAAGTACATCCGCCACCAAATCCGCCTGAATCCAAGCGCACCACAAAAGCACGCATTTTCACCAAAATAGCACAGTTGACGTAAACGTCAACAGGTTAACGGTATAGTCACAGGTTGGATCAGGGACAATTCCCTGACAAACTGGTTATCCAAAGAAATTTGGCCCTTTCGCCAGCATGACTGCAACTTCCACCTGAAATATATCTCCTAAATTGCCCTTCAGCATCCCGGGGGCCCCCTCCAATACGATATTGCGTTTGACGCTCGTCCAAATGCATGAAATATTAGGAAAAAACGGCAAAATGCCAACAAAACAGCCTTTAGGGGGAAATACCAGCATGCGAGAATTTGATACCAGCGATGACCATTACCGCCCGTGGGTAAAAAACTATCCCGAGGGCATCGTCTGGGATGTCGAAATTGATACAACACCTATTCATGAACAGATCCTTGCTGCGTGTGCAAAGTTTCCCAATTCAAACGCGTTGGATTTTCTGAGCAAAAAAACCACTTTCCGAAACCTTGGCCACCAGATCACAGCCTTTGCCCGTTCTCTTCAAAAACATCATGGGGTAAAAAAAGGCACCCGTGTTGCTCTGCTGTTGCCCAATACACCGTTTTTCCCTGTTGCCTATTACGGCATTCTTCTGGCCGGGGGCACAGTGGTCAACTGTAATCCGCTTTACACCGTCCCTGAACTCAAACACATCACCGCCGATGCGGGTGCCGACATTCTCGTCACCCTTGATCTTCAAATGATTTTTGAAAAAGCCGAAGCATTGGTGGAAGCCGGCAATGTTAAAAAGCTCATTGTTTGCCATTTCCCCGATGCATTGCCTACTGTTAAAAAATTCCTTTTCAAAATTGCCAAGCGCAGTGATCTGGCCAACCTGAAAGCATCAAAAGTTGCAGACAAAATTGTCAGCTTCAACTCTTTGTTGCTCACCCTGAACAAGCCTGATCCCATTGATATTGACCCCGAAAACGACGTGGCAGTGCAGCAATACACCGGTGGCACAACCGGATTGCCCAAGGGGGCTATGCTCTCCCATGCAAACATCGCCGCCAACGCTGACCAAATCGACAAATGGGGTTGCGGCGTATTTTACCCCCCTGCCAAAGTTGTCGCAGTGTTGCCGTTTTTCCACATCTTTGCCATGACCGTATGCATGAATGTCCCGCTTTCAAAAGGGGCGGAAGTCGTCATGCTTCCCCGCTTCGAACTCAAATCACTACTGGACCTGCTGGTACGCACCAAAGCAACAATACTTCCTGCAATCCCAACCCTGTTATTTGCCATAGCCAACAATCGCAAAACGACACCCGAGCAGATAGCAAGCATTCAGGTGGCCATTTCAGGGGGCGCCGGGCTGCCAGCTGAAACCCGCGATCTTTTTGAAAAGAAATCTCCGGCGATTTTAGCCGAAGGGTATGGACTGACAGAATGTTCGCCCGTTCTTTGTTGTGCAGCTTTACGCCAGGCATCAAAACCCATGTCCATCGGCATGCCGGTTCCCGGCGCCGACGTACAATTTGTTGACCTGGAAGATCCCGCCAAATTTGTTGCGCCGGGCGAGCGCGGTGAACTGGTTGCAAAAGGCAAACAGGTCATGCTGGGTTATTATAACAACGAAGAGGCCACCAAGGAAGCATTCGTCAACGGATATTTCCGCACCGGAGATGTGGGATATGTGGATGAGGATGGTTATGTATTCCTCGTTGATCGCATCAAGGATCTGATTATCTGTTCAGGGTTTAACGTATATCCGCGCACAATCGAAGAAGCACTTTATCGCCATGAAGCTGTGGATGAGTGTAATGTGATCGGCGTACCTGACAGCTATCGCGGCGAAGCACCCGTCGCATTTATCAAGCTCAAGGACGGCAAAACTGCAACTTCAGCAGAAATAAAGTCTTTCCTGAGCGAACATATTTCTAAAATTGAAATGCCCCGGGAGTTTATCTTCAAGGATGAACTACCAAAAACCTTGGTCGGCAAACTCTCCAAAAAGGAACTTCGTGAAGAATATGCCGAACGACAAACTGCAAAAGATAAATAGTCAGCAACCGGGCCAGCACGAGCACAACCAAAACCTGTTTTCAATAACAGAGCTGGCCCGCGAGCTTTCAATTTCCACACGCACCATACGGTTTTATGAAAGCAAAGGTTTGATTTCCCCCGATCGGGTGGGGGGAAATCGCATTTTCCAAAACAGGGATCGCGTGCGGCTGCTGCTAATTTTACGCGGCAAACGACTTGGATTTACCTTGAAAGATATTTCTGAATATCTGGCCCTTTATGATGCCGATGAAACACGTGTAAGCCAGGTCGAGCTTTTGCAAAACAAAGTCGATCAGCGCCTTAAAAAATTGAACGGTCAGCTACATGATCTTCAAACAACAATCGAAGAGTTACAACAAATGCGCGCGCAAACCGCAGAACGCCTGCGACAGGGGAATCAGTAGTAAGTTCAATTATTTAACGGATCTATTTGCAAACGAAGAATTTGAATGGTACCCCAAAAAAATACCAATTCAAAGAGTTGAAAGCCTTTTTTCCGGATATGACAATATTACCAAAACGGGGAAATTTAGAGAATACAGTGTATCCCCTGTATCAAACCAAAAAATTGTACTAGCCAAATCAATATGTTGCATTAGATACTACCCTTTTTTTCCATGCGCCGCGAAGTAACCTACCCGAATTACACCTCCCCCCCATACTGATACTGGCACATTAAACTGCCCCTCCATTGCATAGTGGCACTCCAAATAACGGGAGGAAAAGATGAAAAATTCTAAGCGCGTTTTACGCAGAGTTCGCAAAACTGCCTGTCTGGCACTTGCCACCACTACGCTTGTTTCAGCCAGTTTTGTGGCAAATGCACAAGAAGGGTTCGAAGTGGCGTATCTTTCTGCAAGTTCAGCCAACACATGGTTGGGCGCCTCGGTGATTGAGATGCAAAAAGTCGCAGAAGCCAATGGTATAAAAATCACAGAGTTCGATGCTCAGTTTGATCCCGGCTTGCAGACATCCCAATTCCAGGATGCAATTGCGTCAGGAAAATATGATGGCATAGTTCTGGTTTCAATCAATGGACCCGGCGCAATTCCCGATGTGGAACTGGCGATTAGTGAAGGCATTGAAATCGTCATCCTCAATCAGGTTGTAGGCACCGATCTAAAAACTTCAGATCCTCAAGTTGATGGGATCGCAGCCTCTGTAATGGCGGCCCCTTACCGTTCGGGCGAGCGCTTTGGCCAACTAACCATTCAGGCTTGCCAGGATATTAATCCATGTGAAGTCGTGTTCATTTATGGCATCAAAGGTATCCCGCTTGACGATGCTATTCGTCAGGGCTTTGATGATACTATCGCTGATTACGCATCAATTTCTGTTGTAGCTGAAGGCGAGGGCAAATATCTGGGGCCTGATGGGGGTATTGCTGCCACCCAGGACATTTTACAGATCAATGACAGTTTCCATGTGATGGTTGGTGCAGATCAGTCTATGCAGGGAGCCGCAATTGTATTGGCGGATGAAGGCATGACCGGTCAGGTAAAGCTCATCGGCCTGGGTGGCTCAGAAGCAGCCCTTGCCGGCATTGCCGATGGCAGTTGGTTTGGTGGCGTTTTTGGTGCACCTGCAGACGAAGGCAGACTTGCCATGGAGGCCATGTTGGACGCCCTTAAAAATCAAAATCATCAGGGGGGAATTGATCCATTGATGTCCGCACCCGGTGGTGGATTGATAACGGCTGAAAATGTAGCTGAGTTTACTGCACAATGGGGCGGCTAGATGCCACAAAACGTGCAAGAAATTGCACCACTGCTAACCCTTTCAAGGGTTAGCAAACGCTTCGGGGCAACTCAGGCTCTTTCTGAAATAGATGTGATGTTCCAGGCGGGAAAAGTCCACGCACTTGTGGGCGAAATGGCGCTGGAAAGTCGACGCTTGGTAAAATATTACTTGGCGTTCACCAACCGGATCAAGGCGAAATTCTCCTTGAGGGAACTTCTGTTTCACTTAGTTCACCGGCGGAGGGTGGTAAATTGGGATTGGTGGGCATTGCCCAGGAACTGTCCCTTTTGCCTGAGCGTTCGGTGGTCGATAACATCGCTTTGGGGCGCGAAATAACCAATGGGCCGCTGGTGAATACAAAAAAAACCAGACAACAGGTATTGGAAGTGATGCGCCAATTCGACATGTATCTGGAGCCTGATATTCTGGTGGGCGAGCTACCTGTTGCAGAGCAGCAAAAGGTCGAAATACTACGTGCGCTAAGCAGGGACGCCAAATTGATTGTTTTTGACGAACCCACCGCACGATTGGCAACCCACGAAGCAAGCCAGCTGTTACAGCTCATTAAATCATTGGCTAAAAACGGAAAAGCGGTCATTTATGTTTCCCATTTTCTTGAGGAAGTTCTGGAGATTTCAGACACAATTACCGTGTTGCGAAATGGGGAACACGTCCGTACCAACCCAACGAATAAAGAAACGCGCGACAGTCTGATTATCGCCATGACAGGGCAGGATTTACAACACCAGTATCCACA
>JAJRRJ010000020.1 GCA_024279575.1 Alphaproteobacteria bacterium
ACCTATGCAGAGGTGCACCTTTTGGAGGGGTTTGATGAAGTCGTTCTGGCCACAGGTGTCTCTCCAAAAAAGCCAGACATTGAGGGGATTGGGCATACGAAAGTGATTTCTTATCTGGAGGCGATCACGGGGGCAAAACCTGTTGGCCAACGGGTTGCGATCATTGGAGCCGGGGGCATTGGGTTTGATACGGCGGAATTTCTGCTTGTGGGGGATGAAAGCAAACCAGCGAGCCTCGCAGAATTTCAAGCCAAGTGGGGGGTCGACAAAAACTGGACAAATGAACGTGCACTGGAAAATGGGGGGCTGGCAGCGCGCCCTCACCCGCCCCGCCCCGCACGCAAAGTGTTTTTATTGCAAAGGGGCGAAAAATTCGGACGCTCGTTGGGAAAAACCACCGGATGGATCCACAAGGCTGAAATGGCTTTGGGGGGGGTGAAAATGCTGGGTGGCGTCACCTACAAATCAATTGACGATATCGGATTGCATATTGAAATCGGGGGCGAAGCGCAAACGCTTGAAGTGGATACAGTGGTGATTTGTGCCGGACAGATTTCAAACGCACAGCTTGAGGGGCCTTTGTTGAAGGCTGGCATTTCGACTCAGTTAATCGGTGGAGCCGATGAAGCGGGAGAGCTGGATGCCAAACGGGCCATTTTGCAGGGCATGAAACTGGCACAATCCTTTTCTTAACACGTTAGCGGAAAGCTTCGTTTCGGTTTCAAAACATCAAAATTTACATTTTTGAACAGTAATTTTCCGCGTAAGCTTTCATTGAACTTTCGTATTATTTTCGCCCAAAAACAGATAAAAAATACCGCTGTTCAGGTGCTTGCGTATCTGGTTTTTTCCCTATATACCGCCACACAGACCTCGGGAATCAATTTGGCGGACAGATTTCATGGACACTAAAAAGCCCACCCTGGATAAAGACCTGGACAAATTCTGGTCGTTTGAAAAAGCCACCTCGCTGGTAGCACGCGGATATGTCGCGCCAGGATTGGCTTTTGTATTTATCGCCATTGTTGCTGTGGTGGCGGGTTCATACTTTTCAGAATCAAACAATGTTTGGCTGATTGTGGCAGCAGCGGCAATCGGTGGGTACATGGCACTAAACATCGGGGCCAACGATGTTGCTAACAATGTTGGCCCTGCGGTCGGCTCCAACGCCATGACCATGGGAACAGCGCTGATAATTGCTGCAATATTTGAAAGTGCCGGTGCTCTGATTGCGGGGGGCGACGTGGTCAGTACCATTTCCAAAGGTATTATCAACGTCGAAGCTATTGCGGACTATCAGGTGTTTAATGCGGCCATGATGGCAGCGCTGGTTTCAGCCGCGCTATGGGTCAATCTGGCAACATGGGTTGGCGCTCCGGTGTCCACTACTCACTCAATTGTGGGGGGGGTGATGGGGGCGGGAATTGCGGCGGCGGGCTTTAGTGCCGTGAACTGGCCCATGATGGGGGCAATTGCTTCAAGCTGGGTAATTTCGCCGGTATTGGGGGGGGTGATTGCCGCCCTTTTTCTTGCGCTCATCAAAGACAGGATAATATATCAGGTCGACAAAATCGTCGCGGCAAAACGCTGGGTCCCTATTCTAATTGCCATTATGGCGGGCACGTTTGCAGCCTACCTTGCAATGAAGGGACTGAAAAAAATCATCAAGATTGATCTGAGTTCGGCGCTGATGATCGGGGTCGGCGTATTTGTGCTTACCTGGATTATAACAATCCCGCTTATTGCCAAACAGGCCAAGGGGATGGAAAACCGCAACCAGTCTGTGCGCAAACTGTTTGCCATTCCTCTGGTGTTTTCTGCCGCGCTTTTATCATTTGCCCATGGGGCCAATGACGTTGCCAACGCTGTTGGCCCTCTGGCGGCGATCGTGCATTCCGTTGAGCTTGGGGATGTGGCAACCAAAGTTTCGATACCGCTTTGGGTAATGATTGTGGGGGCGATGGGGATTTCCCTTGGACTGTTTTTGTTTGGTCCAAAGCTTATTCGCATGGTGGGGCAGCAAATCACCAAACTCAATCCCATACGCGCCTATTGCGTTGCTCTTTCAGCCGCAATCACTGTGATCATTGCCTCTGCGCTTGGGCTGCCGGTCAGCTCAACCCACATTGCGGTAGGTGCTGTGTTCGGGGTTGGTTTTTTTCGGGAATGGTTCACAGCCAATTCCAAGAAACGCAAAGCCCAGGTTACTGCACACCAGAGTAAAAAAGTGAAAAACGGAGAACTGGCCAAGGTGGCCGGCAACGGCATTGCGCGGCGCAAACTGGTGCGCCGTTCCCATGTGATTACCATCGCTTCGGCCTGGGTTATCACTGTTCCGGCGGCGGCGGGATTATCTGCTTTAGTGTTTTTTATTCTGCGCGCGGTTATGGCTCCCGGTTGATTTTTGCAAAAAACCTGAACGCTATATATTGAGGCTTTTGCGCACAACGGTCCAGGTCAGGGTAAGGATAAACAGTATCCATGCCCGAATCGGGGGCGTATGACGCGCACGAATTGCCCGATGAAATTCAGCGGAAGCGAAGACCGCATCCAGATTTTTTACTAATAATTCATCATGGATTGCCGCCCCCAGCAATACGCGCCGATCATGCGGACTTTGTAGCCACTCAAGCCAGCGCGGCACGGATATGTCAAATTCTGTGCCCTTTTCAATATGCAACAACCACCCGGAATGGGGGGCACCAATCTCCCAGACCACGTCACATTCCAGACGATACCGTGTGCGTGTACCCGGCACCAAATAGAACTCCTGACATTTGGTAAACATACTCATGAAGCAGAATCTCGTGTTGGCAGTTTTTACAATCCACGCTCCTATACACCAGAGTTGTTCTCTTGTGATAACGTTTATCAAGTTATTATTATTACGGGATAAAATCAGTGTGAATAAGAACTGACGTCCGTATAAAGGAAGATGGGGGGGCGCTATTTAACCGCCAGGCAGGTGCATTCTGCCCGCTCAAACACCGCATTTGAAACACTGCCAAAGGACGAGCGTTTCGACTGGGAAACGCCTCGGGAACCCAATACGATCGTATTGGCATGGATAGCCTTTGTCGCAATTAAAATGGCTTCCACCGGATCGCCCTCTTCTATGGCCAGAATTCTTGCACTCAGGCCACGATGGCGCACTTTTGCAGCCGCCTGTTCCAGAATTTTCTGCCCAACAGCCTTTATGACAGCTTTTGAGGCTTTTCCGCTCGCACCTTTAGCCTGTGCCTGTAGAAGTGACCTCAATTTGGGACCAAAGTTTTTTGCAACCATCAGATTAAGTAATTTTTCCGCTTGTTTGGCTTCATCCACAACGTAAAGGAGATGAATTTTTCCATCATACTTTTCGACCAGATCACCCGCAATATGCACAGCCTTTAAGGCGTGAACCGATCCATCTACGGGAACAAGAATGGTTTGCATCAGCGCAGTTCCTATTCAATCAGCAGTCATGAAAGTATCCAGCCCCCATCCACATCGATGGTGGTGCCGGTGACAAAATCATTTTCTATTAAAAACAGGATACCTTTTGCGGCTTCCTCTGGCGTGCCAACACGTTTTATAAGGTTGTCCGCTGTCATTTTTTCAAACAAAGCATCGCGCTCTGGCGAATTTTCGCCAAACATGGGGGTTGCTATTGAGCCGGGGGACATCACATTTATCCGGCGCGGCGCAATTTCGGGGGCCAGGCCACGCACAAAGGCCTCCACCGCCCCGCCGACGGAAGAAAGTGCAATCTGGCCGGGCTTGCATTTACGGGCCGGGGCGCCGGAAACCAGCACAATACTTGCCTGTTTGCTCATATGGGGGGTGCCGTAACGCACGACATTTGTATAGCCCCACAGTTTATCGAATGAGGCCTGATAGCCATCCATGTCCATTTCAAGAAACGGGCCGACGGCGCGCCCTCCCCCGGTGGCCGCAGAGACAAGGATATCAAAACCGGTGTGCTTTTCAAAAATTTCCTGCAAGACTTTTGGATCCAGAACATCGCCCTTTTCAAGGGTTATTCCAGCGGGCACATTTCCCGCTTTTTCCGGGTTGCGGCTCACGGCAAAAACGGTTGCGCCGCCTGCCGCCAGCATCAGGGATGTGGCAAGCCCGATCCCTGATGTGCCACCGAAAACAATGGCTTTTTTGCCCGTTATATTCATATTCAACTTCCCCATATACTATTTCGCGGATATATCGGATAAACTCAAACCAAGGATTCAAGCAGTGAATTACCTGTTAGGAATGTTTAAGGTATTTTTCTCTCTCATCAACCCTTTGCGCATCAATGAGATTGTAGTTTCCAAAATGTCGCAGGGCAAGTTGATCCATATCCGCAGACGACACTGGAATCAAATGCTTAAAGAACCCAGGGCCTATTTGCTGGGGTGGCGGAAAAGCCTAATTAGTTTCGACTTTCACATTCGACAAAACAGCTTTTCTCCAGAAAAGGCGGCGCAGGCTCGGGACTTTGCCGCACGAAGTGAACAAACACTCTGGCATTTGGAAATATTACTCAAGGAAGGGGAATTTCGCAAACAAGCGGACCGGGAAGTCGTGGAAGGATTATGCAGCAATTTGAACGAAGTGGCAGCGCAACTGCTAGATTCGGCAAACTGGCTCGACAAAACACTTCCGAAATCATCTCAAGGCGAGAGCAAGGCGCAGCCTGAATAGTGTTAATGCAAATGTCACAATAGATTTTGGTAGCGCTATTACATAAACACTCAATATCGCGTTTGGCGAATGAGCAAATTGAGTTTAGTATGGCAAAAAAGTGTGGAGTCATCCCAATGCAGGATATTTCGGGCCGCCTAAGCAAAATCACCACCGACAAAACCCTCAGCCCGGCGCAACAGGCTCACTATCTGGCGCTTGAGGCTGAAAACTCGCTTCCCTACCCCGCCCTTGATGCCGATACACAGCAGGCACTTGATGAGCGGGTGATTTGTGACATGTTTGAGGGGCACGCACCCTATAAGCCCCGTTATGTTTTGCCCGATTATTCCAAAGTGCTTAAAAACGGTTCTGAGTATCTGGAGCTTGATGTGCCCCGGACATTGGATGAGGCGATCAACACGTTGATGATTGCCTATCACCATGTGCCTTCAGTTACCGGCATGCCAGTTTACTTAGGGGATCTGGACAATCTGCTTATGCCCTTTTGTGAAGGGGTGGGCGAAGAAGAGCTCTATCGAAAAATCAAACTGTTCTGGCGCTATCTGGACCGGGTTCTGCCCGATGCGTTTATGCATGCCAATATCGGGCCCACTGATACCCCGGTGGCGCGGGCAATATTGCGGGTGGATGCTGAACTGAAGCAAATTGCGCCCAACCTGACCTTTTTGTATGACCCCGATATTTCTACGCAAGAGATTTTGCGAATCGCAACTGACAATATTGTCGAGTGTTCCAAGCCCCATATTGCCAATCATCCGGTGCATGCCCAAACTTTTGACGAGCGCGGCTATGGGATTGTAAGTTGTTATAATGCGTTGCCGGTGGCGGGGGGATCCTCCACCCTCACCCGGATAAATTTGAAAGAAGTGGCGTTGCGCTCGAAGAATGTTGCGCATTTTTTTGATACGGTTCTTCCAAAATATATAGCGCTGAACTTTTCCCTCACCAAGGCGCGCATTGATTTTTTATTCAATAAATCCAACTTTTTTGAGAGCTTTCTGGTTGAGGAAAAATGGATTGACAGGGACAGATTTACTGCAATGTATGGTGTTTTTGCCATGGCCGAAGCGGTGAATATTTTGCAGAAAAAAGAGGGAGAAACCGGGGTTTACGGTGCCGATACGGCGGCTAACTCCCTTGGGTATAATATTTCAGAGTTTCTTGCCCGGGCAGTTGCAGAGCAGCCGATGCAAAATGTGTGGCGTGGTCGGGCCATGCTGCATGCGCAGGCCGGGCTAAGCAATGACATCGGTGCAACACCGGGCATACGTATTCCATATGGAGACGAACCTGACCCGATCAGCCACATAAATGCGCTGGCCCCTCACCATCAATATTATTCCTCCGGGATCAGTGAAATTCTAACCATGGATGAAACAATCAAGAACAATCCCGAGGCCATGTTCCAACTGTGTAAGGGCGCACTGGCACACGGGTTTCGCGAATTTACAGCCAATGTCGCCAGTAATGACCTTGTGCGGGTCACCGGCTATATGATCCGGCTTTCCGATGTGAAAAAATTCAATGCGCAAAAAGGCTCAAGAACCAACACGACCGGGCTTGGAGCGGAGGCGGCAGACCTGATGGGAATTTTAGACAGAAAACCGCGAGTTGTCGGCCATGAACTCTCCCCCAGCTATACTGAATAAAATTCTTCCCTATTCAGTGGTGGATGGGCCGGGCAACCGGTTGGTTTTGTTCTTTCAGGGCTGCAATTTCAAATGCATCACCTGCCACAACCCCTATACGATCGGGGTGTGTGACCATTGCGGAGACTGTGTTTCATCGTGCCATGCCGGGGCGCTCAAAATGGTTGCCGGCAAGGTGGTTTTTGATCAGGATTCCTGTGACCAGTGTGATGCCTGTCTAAATGCCTGCCCTATCAGTTCCAGCCCGATGACTGCGGCCTATTCTGTGGCGCAGATATTGGAGTTGATCCGAAAACATTTGCCGTTTTTAACCGGCATCACCGTATCGGGGGGGAATCAACCCTGCAGCTGAAGTTTATCAGAGAGTTATTTGAAACTATCCGGTCCCATGCCGAATTTGATGACCTCACCTGTTTTATTGATACAAACGGAAACCTGGGGGAAAAATCATGGGCCAGCCTTTTGCCTGTGACCGATGGGGTGATGCTGGATATCAAGGCATTTTCTGATCACTTGCATCATGAATTAACCGGCCACAGCAACCAACGCTCCTTGTCAGCTGCAAAAACTCTCAATGCAGCAGGCAAGTTATATGAGCTGCGATTTTTGCTGATACCGGGGAAAATGACACCGAAGAAGAGATCAAAAACCTGATTGATTTTTCCCTTGAGCTTAATCCTGATATCCGGGTGCGCCTGAATGCGTTTCAGCATCACGGGGTTAAGGGGGCTGCACTTGAGTGGGAAAAAATGAGTGAAGAAAAGATCAGGGAAATTGCCCGCACCCTTAACAATTCAGGCATAGCAAATGTGATGATACCTGCTATCTTTCAATAGGCACGTCGGGAACTGCCGAACTGAAAACTCAAAGCAACTCCATGGATGTTTTTTGGGTGTTTTTCTTGGTGATTTTTCCAAATTGTTGATACGGCGCCAAACAGGGGACCGGGAAGTGCTGCCTGAGAAGTAAATATAAGTTGCATTTGAAATCAAAAGTCAGCCCCTATCTCAGCGTGAAAAATATCTGGCACCTGCAACGCATAGAACTACGCCAACGCTCACCATCAATATGTCCCAGCCAACGGATTCGCCCAATAGCGTGGCCGCCAGTGCCAAACCAAAAAACGGTTGTAAAAGCTGCAATTGCCCCACTATTGCAATCCCGCCAAGAGCCAACCCGCGATACCAGAACACGAAACCAATCAACATGGCGAAAGTTGAGACATAGGCCAACCCGATCCACGCCCCCTGCCCCACATTGGCAAAGGTGGCGGGCATCGTAAAAATGGCCAATGCTCCCATTGGAGGCAATGACAGGATCAGCGCCCATGAAATGACCTGCCAGCCGCCAATGGTACGTGATAATTTTGCCCCTTCAGCATAACCAAGACCGCACACGATGATTGCTGCAATCATATAAAGATTACCCACGAGCGGGCATGTATTTGTGGTGCCGCCTGCCGCACGATTTATGCGCGATTGATGTGGCGCGCAAAGCTCACAAGAAGGGGGTCGTTTTGGCCCCGGGAAATGTGTTCAGCCTTACCGGTTCATCTAAACACTTTTTGCTTTTTAATGTATCTCAATGTGCTTCTGAAAAAATATTTGATGTTCTGGAGGAAATTATTGTAGCCGATCAAGTTCAGGTGGATCATTGAAGCGCCAGGCTGATATTGCAGTTTACAAAATTCGCCCCCGGAATGGGGTGCTGTTTTTTTATTTAGTCAGGCTCATAAACAGGCGCGGTAATTTTTCGGGCAGCCGTTCCACCTTGTCGATAACGGTGTAGTTATTGCGCCCGAATATATCGGCCACATAGTCATTGGCCTGGGGGTCCAAACTGATGCAATAGGTTGTAATTCCTTTGCTTTCCAACTCATTCACCGCCATGTGCGTATCGTCCTGCAAATATTTTGGGTTCTGCACATCAATATCGTGTGGCTTTCCATCGGTGAGCACCAAAAGCAACTTTTTTTCTTCGCGCCTGGTCTCAAGATAACGGGAGGCGTGACGCAAAGCTGCGCCCATTCGGGTGGAATGGCCCGCTTCCATTGCCGCCAGACGCCCCTTGGGAGTTGCGTCCCATTGCTCGGAAAACCCCTTAAAATGAGAATAGCGCACCTCATGGCGGGTGTTTGATGAAAACCCGGTGATGGCGAAGGGATCACCCAGCGCCTCCACCGCTGTGGCCAGCAGGGAAACCGCCTCCTGACTTAGTTGCAAAATGGTGCTGTCCAGACCCGGCGGTATTTCATTGATTGATTCTGAGAGGTCAAGCAAAAGCAATACAGCAATATCACGGCCATCCCTGACATGACTTTGGTGAATACGCGTATCCGGGGTCGAGCCAATTCGAAAATCAATGGCGGCGCGAATTGCCACATCAAGGTCAAGGTCGTCGCCCTCCTCCTGATAGCGTACCCTGCGGCGCTGTTGCGGCTTGAGCAAATCAACAATCTGTTTGAGTTGTTTTGACAATCGTTTGTGCTTGTCCAGTAACCGATCAATCAGAGAGGCGTCACCGGGGGGGTGAATGGCCTCATAAACGGTTACCCAGTCGGGGCGATAGTTTTGTACTGCATGGTCCCACTCCGGGTAATGCTGAGGTGGTAAAATCCCCTCATTTTCAGGCCCCTCACCTCGTTCAGCGGCGCTGTGGTCTGAGTGGAAATCATTTTCGTCCTCCACATCCTCCAAAAATATCCATAAATAGCGATTGTCGTCGCGATAACTGACTTGTGTATCCTCAAACCAGACTTTTGGCTGGCGAAAGTCATGCTCATAATTGTCCTTGAGCCAATGCACACCAAGTTCGGTGCTTAGCGAAGGATCAAACGGGTTTTCCTCCACACGAGCGCGGAATCTGGCGGCATAATCGAGCAGACTTTTATCGGTGTAATTGTGGCCGGGGTTAAGAAGAGCATAGGAAAGCATGGCCAGTTTATGGCGGATGCAGGACCAGCCCTCAAGGCAGGACCCGGGCACTGGCCGGGGGTGCATGGACAGCCAAAGTTGACGAAGGCCCGGAAATTTTTGCATGGCCAGATATTCGACCCGCGCATCTTCAAAAACCTCGATGCAAATATGCTGAAAAGTGCTGAAATTGTCAGCAAGGTAGGGTTCTGACCAGACTTTATGCGCCATCATATGAGCAAGCATTGCCCGATAACGGTCAATGGCTTTTATTGACCCCAGATCCTCATAAACATCAGGAAGGTGAATACCGTGCCGATCCAGATGGGGGCGTGGCTTGCGCATAGTATCAAAGGCTTCTGAATAGGGGCGAAATTCCGTATCTGTGTCCCAAAAGGCACGGGCAAACAATCCCAGCTGGCGTTCAACGTCCATGAACAATGTGCCGTTTCGTTCCTTGACCAACATGGCTTTGGCGTCGGCTGATTGCAAAGAAAAATAGTCCGGCAGGCGGTGGGGATGTTCGGCATAAACACGGACCCCATAGTCAATCCAGTTCTTCCCCCCGGCCATGGATAGCTGCCCGAACAAATAGGGCGCGCGCTCGACAAGCGGGCGGGTGCCCTCTTTTGCCTCAGTTGCCATGCGTTTCACCATCTGCAACCAGCCAAGAAGCAACTCAGCACTGCCAAGCCGACGCGCCACAGCCGGCAATGTTGCAAGAAACGGGTTGATTGATCCGGTGATTGCATATTCTGATAAAAACGCAGCGGTTTGTGCGATCTTGGGGATAACAGTTTCGTCGGAATGGCGCACCACTTCTGGAATGTTGTCGAGAAAAATCAGCACCAGCTCGGTGCCGCGCCCAAGGGCACAAACACGGTCGGCCCCTGCCAGCCAGGCGATGGCTCCCTCTTTTGACAAAGTCTCAAGCGCCTCAAGCAGCGCATTCTCAAATATATCGTCGACTTTGCGCACCGTACATTTTAGCCGCCTGCGCCATTTCATGACATTTGGTGTCATGAAAGTGGCAGCCCTTGCATGTGCCTCTGAAGTTAAGTCGGCAGACATCATAATGCTCCTGCACAGATGAAAATTAGCCCAGGATCAGCTCCACGGCGGCATCAAGGGTGGCGCGAATATCGGGGTCGTCGGTAAGGGGGCGCACCATAGCCATTTTGCTGGCCGCAACAGGGGCGACACCATCTTCAATCAACTGGGCGGCATAAACCAGAAGGCGGGTCGATATGCCTTCATCCAAACCGTGCCCTTTGAGATTGCGGGCGCGATGGGCAATATCAACCAGCTTGCCCGCCACCTCAATATCAACGCCCCCCTCTTTGCTGACAATGCGCGCTTCGTTGTCTTTTTCGGGATAATCAAAATCAAGGGCCGTAAAGCGTTGTTTGGTGGATTGTTTAAGATCCTTCATCAAACTCTGGTAGCCGGGATTATAAGAAATCACCAATTGGAAATCCGGGTGCGCCTCTAACAGCTCACCCTTCTTATCCAACGGCAACACGCGGCGATGGTCGGTCAGCGGGTGGATAACAACTGTTGTATCCTGACGCGCCTCAACCACCTCATCCAGATAGCAGATTGCCCCGATACGCGCCGCTACCGTTAGCGGGCCATCCTGCCAGCGCGTACCCTTTTCGTCGAGCAAAAACCGGCCAATCAAATCAGCAGCTGTCATATCTTCGTTGCAGGCAACGCTGATCAGGGGTTTTTGCAACTTCCACGCCATATATTCGATAAAACGGGACTTGCCGCAACCTGTGGGTCCCTTGACCATAATCGGCAGACGACAATTGTAGGCAGATTTGTAAAGCGCCACCTCGTTGCCGGTCACATAGTAAAATGGTTCCTGCTCAATCAGGTATTGGAGTTTATCACTCATCGTTTTGTCCTTACCGATTAGCTTGATCCTCGTCACACGGAGAGAACCACTTTCCCCGTGTCAGAAAGACTTCATCCCGGCCAGTTGCCGGGATGAACCCTGTCCAGCTGGAACACGCCTATTTATGCACGCCCAGCTTTTCGCGCCATCCTTCAAAGATGTTGTCCGCATCCTCGGAAAAGCTTTCAAACGCACCCCGCAATTCTTCGTGTTCCTTGGCATATTCCACCAGATCAACACCTTCCTGCCACGCCATAAAGGCCTGACGCAGGGAAGTCGCCCCCGATGCAATACCATCCTTATGCCCCAGCGCACCGCCGCCTGAGGTCTGGATAACATTACAGTGGCCCAGATTGTCAAAGAAGCCGGGCAAACGCAGAGCATTCATGCCCCCCGAAATAATGGGCGCAGTTGGCTTCATACGCTCCCATTCCTGATGGAAATAGGTGCCCATCACTGAATCCTTAATTAGCATTTCAGATAGAACAGTATCTGAATTATAGCCTTCCATTTTACCAAAACCCATGGTGCCGGTATGGATACCAGAAGCCCCCGACATACGCGCCCACTTCATATGGACCAACGCTGAATAGCCGCGGTTGCTTTCCTCCCCGGTAACCATGCCATGCCCGGCGCGGTGATAATGCAAAAACTGGCTGGGGAAATTGCGTCGTGCAGTGGTCACCATGCCGCAGCCCCCAACAAACCCATCGACCAAAAGTGCCACGTTTTCGGCCAAACTGCCAAATTGCTCCAGCACATATTCACCACGCGCGATCATTTCTGCGGGGTCATCAGCGGTAATATTTGCGGAGAAAATCTTTGCCTGACCGGTGTCATCCATAGCCCGCTTCATTGCGTCCACAATCAGGGGAATTGATTCACGCATCGGTGCGTAAACCTGATTACCCTGAGGCTCGTCATTTTTGATGAAATCCCCACCCAGCCATAACTGATAACACGCATCAGCAAACGGCTTTGGACGCAGGCCCAGCTTAGGCTTGATAATCGTACCAACGACCATGCCGCCATTATCAAGATCGCGGCCCAGAATGCGCCACATGTCTCTAATACCCATGCTTGGGCCATCAAACAGGCGCAAAAAATTTGGTGGTACATAAAAATCCAACAGCTTGGCATATTCCACATCGCCCATCGCCTGATTATTGCCCACCATACAGGTCATCAAAGAAACCACCATGGCGCGACCATCTGTAATGTTGCGGTCAAACAGATCAATCGGATAGGCGATTTTCATCAGTTCATTTTCTTCATCCACCGCATAACAGATTGCATCCAGCCCCTTGGTGAAATCATCCGTGGTTACAGTTTGCACATTAGTGCCGGTGGACGACTCGGCACAAAAGTGAGCAGCCGTGCCAACATAGTCAAAAAACCCGGGCTTGGGCCTCATCTTATAGGCGGTGAGGATATGCTTACCGCCGGCAATTAAATCCTCCTCTTTAAGGTTTAGATTGGCATATCTACTGGTCTGGTCAAGCATGGTATATCCTTCATTTAATCAAATTGAATGCGTGGCGCAAACCACATATTGGACAATATGAAAGAAATGGAACATAAAGAAAAATCGATTGTTTCTATTAAACACATAGAGAAAACACTATGCCAACTTTGAGCACTGACAATATTTTTCGCCACCTTACCCTGCGCCAGCTGCAAATTTTTGAAACAGTGGTCCGACTTGGTGGCGTGACACGCGCGGCAAAAGCCCTTCACCTCAGCCAGCCAACTGTTTCGATGCAAATCAAAAAACTGAGCGAAACTTTAGGGCTTGCATTGCTTGAGCAAGTGGGCCGCACAATGCAACCCACGAGTGCGGGGCGCGATGTCTATGCCAATATACGCGAAATTTTAGACCGGGTGATGGGGCTGGGCGATCTGGCCTTAGAACTCAAGGGCGAGGTGAAGGGAGAACTAAACATTGCCGTTATTACCACCGCCGCATATTTTATGCCCCATTTTTTGGGGGTCTTTGTTGAAAGACACCCTCAAGTGCGACCGCG
>JAJRRJ010000233.1 GCA_024279575.1 Alphaproteobacteria bacterium
CTGCTTGAGGCATTTAGCGCTCAAACAGGCATTGATACCCGGGTACTCAATCTCAAAGATGGAATGGTTGAACGGCTAAGAGCTGAAGGGCGCAATTCCCCCGCCGATGTTATTTTAAGCGTGGACATAGGCCGCCTGATTGACCTTAAGGGGGGCGGAGTGACCCAACCCGTGTATAGCGCCAGCATAAATGCCAATATAGCCCCGCAGTACCGGGACCCGGAAAACAACTGGTTTGGCCTGACCATGCGTGCCCGCGTCATCTTTGCCTCAAGGGATCGAGTTGCGCAAAATGAGATTACCTATGCCGAACTGGCAGAGCCGCAATGGCGCGGTCGTATCTGCACCCGCTCGGGTCAGCACTCCTACAATATCGGTTTGTTTGCCTCAATCATTGCCCATGAGGGTGAAGCGGCAACTGAGCAATGGCTAAAGGGCCTAAAGGAAAATCTGGCGCGCAAACCGGTTGGTAACGATCGTGCGCAGGCCCAGGCCATTTTTTCAGGAGAGTGTGATCTTGCGCTCGGCAATACCTATTATGTGGGTCTGATGCGCAATAATGAGCAAAACCCTGAGCAAAAAGAGTGGGAAGCATCGATGAAAGTATTGTTCCCAAATGCACAAGGGCGCGGCACCCATGTTAACATTTCAGGCATGGCAATGGCCGCCTATGCACCAAACCGGGAAAATGCGCTGGCGTTGATGGAGTTTCTGGCCAGCCCGAAAGCGCAGGAAATCTATGGGGAACTGGTCTATGAATACCCCCTCAAGGAAGGTGCCGCGCCGAGCGCCGTGCTTAACAGCTTTGGCACTCTTATCCCCGATGAACTGTCACTGGAAGAGCTTGCTTCTTTCCGCGCCGCGGCCTCTGTACTGGTGGATAAGGTGGGTTTTAACAATTAAAGACATCCCGATGCGCACCTTCTTTTTGAAAGCCAGCCATGTCTGCAAATAACAAAAAAGAGCATTTGCAAACAGATAAATCTCGCCCTTTTTCCGGTTCCTCTTCTACACCACATCAGGGGAATTGGCTGGTGCCTGGCGCCGCCGCCATGGCACTTATCGTTGGCATGCCCATCATAGCACTAATCGTCATGTCCTTGTCAGGGGACACTGCCAGTCTGGCACATTTAGGCAAAACCGTTTTGACTCGCGCCAGCCTGACAACGGGTATGCTTCTTGTGGGGCTGGTGATATTTACCGGTTCTATTGGCGCAATTTCCGCTTGGCTGGTTTCCTTCTTTGAGTTCCCTGGCAGACGCGTATTTGTATGGGCGCTTATGTTGCCCCTGGCGGTTCCCACCTATATCAGCGCCTATGCTTTTACCGAGTTTTTCACTTTCACCGGGCCAGTGCAGACTCTCGTGCGTGATATCGGCGGTTTCAGTTCAGCGCGCGATTACTGGTTCCCAGATATTCGCTCTCTGCCCGGGGCGATTTTTGTCCTGTCCATGGTGTTGTATCCTTATGTTTATCTGAGCGTACGCGCATTGTTTTTTGTGCAGGGCCGACGAGCCATTGAAGCGGGCTTGTTGCTGGGGGCAAATCAAAGGCGCATTCTGACAAAAATCCTTTTGCCTCTGGCGCGACCGGCGCTGGCTTTGGGGGTGATCCTGGCCATGATGGAAGCCATCAATGATATTGGTGCCATGGAATACCTGGGGGTACAAACCCTGACATTCTCCATATTCTCCATATGGGTCCATCAGGGGGATATGGCGGGAGCGGCCCAGTTGGCACTGATTTTGCTGTTTCTGGTATTGGCATTGATTTTAGCAGAACGATGGGCACGCAAAGGGCAAAGTTTTGTCGAAACCGGCAGCGGGTCAACCATGGCGTTTGAACGTATGCGATTGCGCGGTCCTAAGGCGGCCCTTGCCATGGTGGCGTGCCTGATCCCGGTAGGGCTTGGGTTTGGTGTGCCGGTAATTATTCTTGGAACCTATGCAGGGCGATATTTGCAAACTGGATTTGACTCTGCTCTGCTCAATGCGCTTTTAACCAGTGTGTCTCTGGCTGGAATTGCAGCTCTGATTGCAGTTTTGCTGGCACTTTTCCTGAGTTATGCAGTGCGGGTGCGCGCAACAAAACCCATTGGCTTTTTGGTGCGATTTGCCTCCACGGGATATGCCATGCCGGGCACAATTATTGCCCTTGGTATTTTCCTGCCAATCGCAATGTTTGACAATTTTGTTGATAGCCAAATGCGCCAGTGGTTTAATATTTCCACCGGCCTGCTGATTACCGGCTCCGGGGCCACTCTTGTTTATGCCTATGTGGTGCGCTTTATGGCGGTGGCCGAGGGGTCAATTGACGCCAGTTTTAAGAAAATCTCATCGAATCTGGATAGTGCTGCCCGTTGTTTTGGCTATTCGCAGCTTCAGGTTTTCACGCGCATATTGCTGCCCCTGATGCGCCCTGCCATCGCCACCGCTGGTCTGCTGGTTTTTATTGAAAGCCTAAAAGAGCTTTCCGCCACGCTTATGCTCAGGCCATTTGGCATTGAAACCATTTCAATTTATATCCACGACCTGGCCTCACGGGGCAAGATTGAGCAAGCGGGAATCGGCTCCCTATTACTCATTCTGGTGGGGATAATTCCAGTGATTATTCTCTCGCGTACCACTTTGAAAGACCGCTAAGGATATAAAACACCAACACGCCGGTTATAGCACCTGTTTAGCTATCGAGGTGCCATTTTCATCAAAACGATAAATATGATCTTCCCTTGGAGAAATAGAAATTTTTCCCCCTAGCTTGAAGAACGACTGTCCGGTTTGGCGCACTACAATCGGGTCTTTTGCGCCCACATCCACATACACATAACTATCGGCCCCCAGATTTTCCAAGTGTACAACTTTGCCCGACCATTTGCCTTTTTTAACAACATCAAAATGCTCTGCCCGCACCCCAAGGGTTGTTGCATCAAAAGACCTGGCCAGGTCCCCAGTGAAAAAATTCATCTTTGGCGAACCGATAAATCCAGCAACAAAAATCGAATTTGGAGTGTCATAAAGCTCCATTGGTGTGCCCACCTGTTCCACAATTCCATCACGCAACACTACGATCCGATCGGCCATTGTCATGGCCTCCACCTGATCGTGGGTGACATAAATCATTGTCGTGTTAGGCAATGAATCACTGAGTTCGGCAATTTCCATGCGCATCTGCACGCGAAGGGCTGCGTCCAGATTTGACAATGGCTCATCAAACAAAAACACCTTTGGATCGCGCACAATTGAGCGACCAATTGCCACCCTTTGTCGTTGCCCGCCCGATAAGGCTTTAGGCAGGCGATCAAGATATTCGCTCAGCTGAAGTTTTTGCGCCGCCTCCTTCACCAGACGATCAACTTCATCCTTAGGGGTGTTTTTCAACCTCAATGAATAGGCCATGTTGTCGTAAACACTCATGTGGGGATAAAGAGCGTAGGACTGGAAAACCATAGCGATGCCGCGTTTGGAAGGGGCGACATCGTTTACTCTGCGCCCGCCAATTTCAAGGTCGCCACCGGTGATTTCTTCAAGTCCTGAAATACATCGCAACAATGTGGATTTGCCACACCCTGAGGGACCAACAAAAACAATAAATTCGCCGGATTTTATATCAAGATTAATTTTTTTTAGCACATCCACTGTGCCATAGGACTTGTCTAAATCGGTAATTTTAAGATCAGTCATGCTCATCCCCTTCGAGGAATTGTTCGTCTAACCTAGACTATTTTGCAAATTAACGCCCCAAACCCACAAAGTTCAATTTGATTGGTATTGCTTATGTTGGACGAACCGGGCGCGTTGATATCCTGCAGGTTCATTGCACCGGGCAGTTGGTATGAAGCGCTCTGACTACTCATATTGAACAGGCACAACAATTTTTCTTCACAGGTCTGTCGGGTAAAAGCCAGAATATTATCCGAAGCATCCAGCAATGAAATATCGCCTGTGACCAAAGCCGGTTGTGTTTTTCTAAAGCGAATAAAGGTCCGGTAAAACTCCAATAGCGACCCGGAATTGCTTTTCTCCTGTTGATCTACCGCACGGGTGAGATGATCAGGTGGAACGGGCAGCCAGCTTTTGGCAGCGGTGGTAAAACCGCCGGAATTTGCCCGAGCCTGCCAGACCATGGGGGTGCGACAACCGTCCCGCCCCTTGAATTTAGGCCAAAATTCAATGCCATAGGGATCCATCAACTCCTCAAAAGCGATATCAGCCTCTGGCAGTCCCAGTTCTTCCCCCTGATAAAGGCAGACCGACCCACGCATGGACAAAAGCAACATTGCTGCCAGCTGGGCAAAGTCATCCTGGCATCCATCGTTAGCCCAACGCGAAATATGGCGTTCCACATCATGGTTGGAAAAAGCAAGGCATTGCCAGCTGTCCCTGGCCTGCTCTGAGGAGGCGATAGCGGCCCTGAAATTTTCAACGTCAAATCTGCCGCCAAGAAAGTCAAAGGCATAGGCCATGTGCAGGCGATCTTCACCTGCGGTGTAGGCTGCCATGATCTCATGCTGGCGTTGGGCATCGCCTATCTCTCCAACGCTGGTGACATTGGGGTATTCGTCCAGCAAGCTACGAATTTTTTCCAAAAAAGCGATGTTTTCCGGGCGTGATTTGTCAAATAAATGGTCCTGCAAATTATAGGGGTTAACCTCAGGGGCAATGAAAGCATTCATGCGATCAAGTGCCAGAGGGGGGTTGTTCTCCAGCCCTTTGGAATGAAAATAAAAATTCACCGTGTCAAGCCGGAAACCATCCACACCTTTATCAAGCCAAAACCTCATTTCCTCCAGCACTGCTGTTTGCACTTCCTCGCTATGAAAATTGAGGTCCGGTTGAGAACTGAGAAAGTTGTGCAAATAATATTGTTTGCGCCGTGGTTCCCAATACCAGGCGGAACCGCCAAAGATCGACAACCAGTTGTTTGGGGGGCTGCCATCAGCCTGGGGGTCTGCCCAGACATACCAGTTGGATTTGGAATTGTTTTTTGACTGCCGGCTCTGTAAAAACCAGGGATGTTGATCTGAAGAGTGGGAAATCACCTGATCAATAATAACCTTGATGCCGAGTGCATGGGCCGTTTCAACCAGCTGATCAAAATCCTGCATAGTACCAAAAATCGGGTCAACATCGCGATAATTGGATACATCATAGCCAAAATCTTTCATTGGCGAGGTGAAAAACGGAGAAATCCAGATTGCATCAACCCCCAGGTTCGCAATATATTCCAAACGTCGCGTAATTCCGGCAAGGTCTCCAACCCCGTCCCCGTTTTGGTCCTGAAACGAGCGTGGGTAAACCTGATAAATAACCGCACC
>JAJRRJ010000234.1 GCA_024279575.1 Alphaproteobacteria bacterium
CCCGATCATCACCCCGGCAACAATAACACCATAGCCAGGGTCAATGCGATCAAAAGTAATCAACGAAGATTGCAAATCCACAAGAAGCGCCAACAGCAAAACCGCTCCGAAAGTTTTCAAGGCAAACACCCAGCCAAGCTGGGTAACAGCCAGGTAATAAAATGGCAGGTTAAGTGCGAAAAATAACAGCCCGGTTTGCCATCCGGTAGCATAATGAATGACAATTGCAAGGCCGGCAATTCCCGACGTGATAAGGCCCAGCTCCTGAAACATCCCGATAGCCAAAGCCACAAGCAAAACCGAGGCACCAATACCCAGCACATCCTCCAAAGGGGAATGTCGATGCGGGCTGGCATTCAATTTTTTGAGCCGTTCCCGCAGAGCCGACTTTTGATCAAACAATGGATTAGTGCGCATGCTGACAGTCAGACAGGATTACGTTGATTATGTCAACATTACTGACATAACATTCACTTAAGTCTACTCAACCAGCACCGCACAACTGGCATCCCCCGCATCCTTGCACGGACGATAGGTCATAATGTCATATTTTGTTTTTACCCCGGTAAAACGCACCTGCACAGAAATTGTTTGGGCACTGCCGGAAGGCAAAGTAATGGCAATAGCCTCAACCCCGCCATCCGTTGGCACCGAAAAGGGCATGGATGGATTACATCGGGGCAAAATAAATTCCTGATCCAGATCATCAGAGTTTATTGAATAGCTCACTTCTTGAAGCCGACAATGCAATGTAACCAGAGGCGTAAAATAGATCCACTGCTGACCATTGTAGTTACGGAACGCAACCCAGCCAGAGGATTTATTCATCTCCAGCATCTGCTGATAAAGCTCAAGGGGGGGAAGTTCCTGCGCTATGGTCAAAGAAGGAAAAAACAACCCTCCGGCGGCAATCAAAGTCGCGGCAAACTTTTTCATCTTTCATCCTCAATTAAACTTTGAGCAGATAAGGGCAAATCACCAAGCCGCCCCCGTATCCATTTGGGCAACAGGTTGATCCCATCAAGTGCCCCACCTTCCACAGCCACCCAGTAAAAAGTCAGTTCATGCCCCTCATCAAAGGTTGTACGGCAGGATTTTCCTGTAACAAAGGGAAAGTCAACTGGCAATTCAAGGGCGTAGTATTTTGCAAGTTCATGAAAATGCTCCCCGCTCAGTTCAAAAAAGTTCTCAACACTGAACAAAAGATTTCCAACCTCACCTGAACAGTGAAGCTCCTCATCAATCTCACGTTCCAGTGCTTTCTCGCTCACTTCACCAAATTCCACCCGCCCGCCGGGCAGAAAAACATAGTCCTGATCATCTTCCCGACAGACCAGCACATGACCATCACGAATAACAATCCCTGCAACACGATAATTGAACTTGTCTTCCCCACGTAAAAAACTTAAGGCCCAGCGAGTACTCAATTCTCAGTATCCTTAAACATATTGGCCTGAACACCAACAAACCCTTGCGGAACTGTTTTGCCTAAGTGAGTAAAAGCACGCGCCGTCAACATACGCCCGCGCGATGTGCGTTGAATAAACCCCTGCTGCATCAGATAGGGTTCCACAATATCTTCAATAGCATCGCGCGGTTCTGAAAGGGCTGCGGCGATAGTTTCAATTCCCACCGGACCGCCTCCATAAAGATCGCCGATGACATTGAGATAGCGCCGGTCCAGCATATCAAGTCCGGCCCTGTCGACATCAAGCCGGAGCAACGCCTTGTCGGCAACTTCAGCCGTCACTTCTTCGGCCCCCTCAACCAGCGCAAAATCCGTTACCCGGCGCAGCAGGCGTCCTGCAATCCGGGGCGTACCACGCGAGCGCCGCGCCACCTCCATCGCCCCTTCACCGGTCATTTGCACCTGCAACAGGCGCGCGCCCCTGGTGACAATCTGCACCAGTTCTTCAGGCGTGTAAAAACTCCGCCGCACCGGAATACCAAACCGATCCCGTAACGGGGTCGTCAGCAGACCGGCCCGGGTGGTCGCCCCCACAAGGGTAAACTTTGCCAGATCAATCCTGACCGAGCGCGCCGCCGGACCTTCCCCGATAATCAGATCCAGCTGAAAATCCTCCATAGCGGGATAAAGGATTTCTTCAATTGCCGGATTAAGCCGATGAATTTCATCAATAAACAGCACGTCGCCATCTTCAAGATTGGTCAGTAGCGCCGCCAGATCCCCCGCCTTTGCTATCACCGGACCTGACGTGGCGCGAAAGCCGGCCCCCAGCTCTTTTGCAACAATCTGCGCTAAAGTGGTTTTTCCCAAACCGGGTGGCCCAACAAACAGCACATGATCCAGCGCGCTTTTACGTCGCTTTGCCGCCTCGATAAAAACCTCAAGATTTGCCCGCGCATCAGCCTGCCCAACAAACTCGGAAAAGCCCGAGGGGCGGAGGGAAACATCCGTCTCTCCATCACGTTCAGCTGTTGGTGACGTTACATCGCTCACCTATGCAACCTCGGCAACTGACCATTGAAAGAACATTTTTTCAATTCCCTTTATAACCAGCACACAAAACAGGCCCGCAGGTATCAGCACAACACCAATCTGCATAAAGCCAAATCCGAATGCCAATGCACCCGCCACCATAATAGCCAGATTGATAAGAACAGAAACCAACAATGTTTCAACCAAACTGGACCGACCATTTCCCCTGAGAGATTTTGTCGCGTACACCCCGGTTACTATTGCCTGAACCAAACCAAAAACATAAGCAATCGGCAACATCCAAAACATATCGCCCAAACCTTCGGGGCCAAAAAACTGCTCCGGTGCCAAACGATTATTATACCATTCAACAAACAATATAATTGCAGCCCAGCCGGAAAAACCCAAAACCGGGCCAAACACCGGATAAAGCAAAAAATAGGGAATAGAGAATTTTCTTTCCCTCAACTACTCAACTCCCTCAAACCAAGTCGAATAAGCTTTTCAGTCGGGGTGTCTTCACCCTCTTTAGCGACAATTTTTGCCAACGCCGCTGAGGCCTGTGCGCTGGAATAACCAAGGTTGGATAAAGCCGATACCGCATCAACCACGTTGCCCGATGCAACACCTTCCCCCAGTGCTGTTTGTAAACCCAAAGCCCCCGCATCCACATGGCCAAGGTCAGGAATTTTCCCCTTAAGTTCAGTCACCAGCCTTTGCGCCAGCTTTGGCCCCCCCCCAGAGGCCCGGCCCATCATTGCCTTATCCTGCAATGCAATGGCCGACGAAATTTCGGACGGTGACAAAGTGGACAATATGGCCAGCGCCACCCGCGCGCCAACCCCCTGCACCCCAAGCAAAATGCCAAACCAGGCCTTTTCATTCTCAGAAGCAAACCCGTGCAATCGGATCATGTCCTCCCGCACCATCATTTCAGTAAAAACAGAACAAACTTCACCAGCCCCCGGCAATGCCCCCATCGTACGCGAAGAACAAAAAACCAGATAACAAACCCCTTGAACATCGATCAAAACATGATCATCGCCCAAATGCTCTACAATGCCTTTAAGCTTGCCGATCATGCGCTGAGTTTCCTGAATTCGGGCCCACTGCGATGATGGGCGTGACAAATGGCAATCGCCAAAGCATCGGCCTCATCCGCACCGTTAAAATCAGCACTCGGAAGAAGCATCTTCACCATCATCTGCATTTGATGTTTGTCGGCGTGACCAGACCCCACGATAGATTTTTTCACCAGGTTGGCCGCATATTCCCCAACGCAAAGCCCCAAAACCGCAGGAGCCACCAGAGCAATCCCCCGCGCCTGCCCCAACAGCAACGCAGAGCGTGCGCCCGCAGAAACAAAAGTTTCCTCAACCGCCGCCTCATCGGGGCGAAAGGTTTGTATTACCGCTGAAAGTTCCTCGAACAGGGTTTTAAGCCGTATTGCCAATTCCCCCCTGACATCTGGCTTAACAGTACCCGCGGCAACAACACTCAACCGGTTTCCCGCGCTTTCCACGATCCCCCACCCGCATCGTCTCAGACCAGGGTCAATTCCAATAATACGCACAATATCGCTCATGCTTTAGCCCTATATGATTTGGGTTAAACTACCAAGAACAATGTGAACAAAAGGGAAACGTTTGCGTGCGTTTTTACAAAAGATTTAAATCTCCAGCTTCAAAACCTGACAATTATCCGGCTGAATACCCGTCAACACACGGATAAAATTTCCATGGGTAACGATAGCTGTTGAGTGTATTTCTGTTCGTCTGGCAAACGCCACAAATGCCTCAGCACGCTTTCCAGCGCCGCCAACGGCTCATCAGGGATACCGTATGCGTCCTCTTCCCCCTTATGCCACCAATGGGCTGGCAGATGAGAAAAGTCCAAATGCGCCCAATCCGCCGCCAGCTTTTCCGGGTGCGTCCCAACATCCCCTGAATGGGAGGTCTGCTCACGCACATTGGCATCAATGGTAATGGGTAAAGAACGTTGAAAAATCAATTCGGCGGTTTCAAGGGTCCGGGTCAATGGCGAGACAATGACATTGTTCACATTCAACAGCGCCACTTCGTCCCGCACTTTGATCGCCTGAGATTTGCCCAGCTCGGAAAGTGGCGCATCAAAAATCATTGGATCACGCATTGTTTTGCCATAGGCAGCATTAAATTCGGATTGCGCATGGCGAATAAGATAAATGGACATGTTTTTTATTCCATTTCCGCAATTTTGACCATATCCGACTCGGAAATTTCCACATTGGAATAGACTTTTTGCACATCATCATCATCTTCCAGATTAGCCAGAAGCCGCATCAGCGAAGCGCCCTTGTTGGCATCAACCGGCGTGCCGGAATTGGGTTTCCAGATTGGATTGACCGAAGAGGCTTCCCCCAGCGCATCCTGCAAGGCTTTGGAAACATCATTTATGTCTTCAAAGGCACAAAAAATAATGTGGTTTTCTTCCCCGCTTTCCACATCCTCAGCCCCCGCCTCAATGGCCGCCTCCATAATGGTATCGGCATCCCCCACATCAGCGGGATAAATAATTTCCCCCAACCGCTCAAACATAAAACCAACCGAGCCGGTTTCTCCCAGCGCACCTCCGGCCTTGCCAAAAATCGCCCGCACGTTAGAGGCGGTGCGATTGCGATTATCAGTCAAGGCTTCAACAATAACAGCAACCCCGCCCGGCCCATAGCCCTCATAGCGAATATCCTCATAGGCTTCCCCATCAGTAGCACTGGCCTTGTTAATGGCGCGCTGAATATTATCCTTGGGCATGGATTGGGAACGCGCATTGGTCATCGCAAGCCGCAGGCGCGGGTTCATATCCGGGTCCGGCATACCCATTTTCGCCGCAACCGTTATTTCCTTGCTTAATTTGGAGAACAGTTTTGAGCGCACGGCATCCTGGCGCCCTTTTCGATGCATGATATTCTTAAACTGGGAATGGCCGGCCATCTGAAGTGTCCTTGGAATGTTAAGCGATAATGTGAGCGCGTTTATAGGAGAGGAATTGTTTATGGTCAAAACCCTTGTGGGAGTTTTTCATTCACTTGCGAAGCGCACCTGCTTTGCATCTGCACTCATTAAAAACAATTCAAGGTTTGCCTGACTTGGGAAAACCGGACAATCAAAACCCATATCAAGGTTGGAAATACGTCGGCCCCCAACACCCAGAACCCGGATATTTTGTTGATCCATCCCCTGAACCGGGCGCGGGCCGGGCGCCCACTCAATCAGATAGGGCAAGGCCCCCTCATCAACCAGAGCGCCGTCCTCATGCAAACTGAATTGCCAGACCAGGTCATTGCGACAAACCTCAACCGGCTTGCCCGGGTCCACCAAAAATTGCTGTCGCGCACTTTCAAAATCGTCCGTATTGACCACAAATGTGAGAAGCTGAAACCCTGATTGAAAACGGGATTGCACCTCAGGATCATCCAGACCAAACCAGCGTTTTCGTTTCGGTTCGGGAGCCTTTGGATCAATGGCGATCAATTCAAGATAAACAGGGTCACCATCAGTTTCCAGGCGCCACAAAGCATTGTGCGTGCCAAACAATTCATGCTTTGCCCGCACGACAGGTTCAGCACCCAGAATATCGCTCAGAGCGGTCACACCCTCGTCAAGATCGGCGCAGGCAAAAGCAAAATGATCCAGTTTCAACATTGTAAAATCCTAAAATTCTGCCAATAGTCTTGCTTACCTATAAAGGAGCCACCCCCCCATGACAAACAAGGTCCCCCTGCCCATTTTCCCCCAATCGGGGGGCTGTCAGTGTGGCGCCGTTCGTTATCAGCTCAATGGCGCACCAATTGTATTTTATATCTGTCATTGCACATCCTGCCAAAGGCAGTCTTCATCCGCCTTTGGCCAATCCCTCAGGGTCAATCGCAAAGACCTTGAGATCAATGGTGCATTAAAAGCGGTCGAAAAACAGGCAGCCTCGGGTGGAATTATGAAATATGAATTCTGCCCCCAATGCGGCACCCGTCTGTTTCATTCACGCTCGGCCTATAACGACACCCTCAATATCAAGGCTGGATCGCTGGACGATACAAGCTGGCTGGTACCCGCCGGACACATCTGGGTGCGCTCAAAGCAAAGCTGGTTTGATATCCCAACAGACGCAATAACCTATGAAAAACAACCCCAAAACTATGATGTTTTGGAAAAGCGCTGGCGGGAGATTACAGGAAACAAATCTTAATAATCAGCGTCATTGCGAGGAACAAAACCCTAAAGCTTCGGCAAAACCTGCGCTAAACTGCCCCCGACCCGCAACGGCTCGATTGAATTGCACAGCCCGGTTTTTGGATCGGTCTGAATAACCACCCCGCAAAGGGTTGCTTCCCCGGTGGCCGGGGTAAACCGCCCGGTCA
>JAJRRJ010000235.1 GCA_024279575.1 Alphaproteobacteria bacterium
CCCCGGCTCAAACCGAACAGCAGTTCCCGCCGCAATATCCAGCCGCATACCCATTGCCGCTTCCCGGTCAAATTCCAGCGCCGAGTTGGTTTCCCCAAAATGATAATGCGAGCCAACCTGAATTGGCCTGTCGCCGGTATTCGCCACTTGCAACACGATGCTTTGTGTTCCCTGATTGAGGGTAACCTCCCCTTTTGCAGGAAAAATTTCTCCCGGGATCATTTTTCTTTGGTCCATTTTTTCCCTCTCTTTATTCCAGTCTATCGGATGGGCTGATGAACAGTCACCAACTTGGTGCCATCGGGAAAAGTGGCCTCCACCTGCACATCGTGAATCATTTCAGCAATCCCCTCCATACATTGATCCCGGCTTATCACCTCTCCCCCAGCTGCCATCAGATCAGCGACACTTCGCCCATCGCGCGCGCCCTCAATAACGAAGTCTGAAATCAGTGCAATCGCTTCGGGGTGATTGAGTTTCACCCCCCGTTCCAGCCGTGCCCGCGCCACCATTGCCGCCAGTGAAACCAACAATTTGTCTTTTTCTCTTGGTGTCAGATTCATTGAACCCCCTCCATTTTCCCTGCTAAACCTGCCAAACGCGTGGTATATTTTCCCCGCGAAAAGCTACAAGATATTTACCTAAACAGTCTCGCAATTCCTGCCCCTCAGGTGCCAGAAACCGCACCAGCAAAATACCGTTCCACGCCGATGCCGCCGCTTCAATACTTATACCATCCAGAATTCTACGTGCCTGATCCAACCTGTTTTGCGCATCCGGGGCCACATAAAGTAAACTTGCCAGTGCACGTTGCCCCCTAAAAGTGCATTTGGACGCAAAAATATCTTCCAGTTCACCCCTAAGTTGCAATGCATCGGCATAGATCAACTGACCGCCCCGACGAATGCGCCACCGATCAATCAAATGCGCATCAGTCAGCGTCTCCCCCATCGCCTTGCGACCAAAAACATTGCTTTCTAGTGCCAGCAACCGTGAATTGCTCTCCATCGTCACATCAAGTGAGCGCCTCAAACTACTATGATCAAACAAAATAGTCTCCTGTGGCAACCACTCACAATAAGCGTTCTCCCCTAAAATCAACCGGTTTTCAACACTGGCGACCCCATCGCAGGACCGATAAATCCTTTCAGCCGTTTGGCTGGTCAAACATAATGAAGTATCGTTCTCAAGGGAACATTCAAAACCAAGATGATCCCCCCCGGTCAGCCCCCCGGCTGTATTTACAAGCACGGCCTGCGGAATATTTCCGTAGGTTTTTGGCAAAATAATTTTAGCACACCCCTGTTGAAACAACCGCACCAGCCCTTTTTTGCCAAAACAAATCCTCCCATTGCCAAATGAGCGTTGCAGAGCCGGTTCTGATTGGGCAGTATCAAGCATAATTCACACATTTTAATTCGCCTGAATTAGAATTACCAGATTCTGCCCCGGATGCGACAAAAACAAAATGCCGAGCAAGACGAGAGAGCTAAAGGTTGATTTTTTAGGCGGCGCCGTTGGACATCGCTTGCGCTTTGGTGGTGGGCGCGGTCAAGCACTCCCCAGAGCCATAGGCATGAAAGGTGGCAACACACCGCACATTGTTGACGCCACCGCGGGTCTGGGGCGTGACGCATTTCTGCTGGCATCCCTTGGCGCAACTGTAACGCTAATTGAACGGTCGGAAAAAATGCATGCCCTCTTACAAGAGGGCATGAATGCAGCACGCGCACAAAACGATGAAATTGGCCTGATTATCTCCCGTATGACGCTAATATTTGGCGATGCAAAAGATATTTTACCCGACCTTAACCCCGAAATAATTCTGATCGACCCGATGCACCCCCCCCGCAAAGACTCAGCATTGGTTAAACGCGCACTTCGCCAGGTGCGCGAAATTGTCGGCACCGACGATGATGCGCCCCAGTTGATAAAAACAGCATTGCAATGCGCCCGAAAACGCGTTGTTCTCAAGTGGCCTCAAAAGGCAGACTCAATGCCAATTTCCATCAAACCCTCCCATCAAATAACCGGAAAATCCACTCGATACGATGTTTTTATGATCCCCGCTTCCTGAGCAAAAAGTCAAAGCCATCAAATGTCCAACGAAACCGAAATAATTATTGAGACAATGCAAACCGCAGCCCTTGCCGCAGGGGAAGCTATTCTTCAAATATATCATCAACAATTTACTGCCACGCAAAAAGCCGATGGCACTCCGGTTACAGATGCCGATCAGCAAGCCGAAAAGATAATTTTGGACTATCTTGCGCCACTTGATATTCCAGTGCTTGCAGAAGAAAGCGTTGCTGAAGGAAAAATTCCAGAATTGGGGGACAGGTTTTTTGTTGTCGACCCACTCGATGGCACGAAAGAGTTCATCAACAAAAACCATCAATTCACCGTCAACATTGCCTTGGTTGAGAACAATCGCCCCACATGCGGCATCGTCACCGCACCTGCCCTGAACAAGGGGTATATCGGCTCAGAAAATGGCGCATTTGGCTTCCACATTATCAATGGCGACATGGGCGAAAAAACCGCACTTGCCGTCAAAACCGGCGCCAAAATAAGCATGCTCATCTCACGCTCCCACGCCGACCCGCGCCTCACCGACCTGCGCGAAATGCTCAACAACCCTGAGTGCATGAACGTGGGATCGTCGTTAAAAATGTGCCTGCTGGCCTGTGGCAAAGCAAATCTCTATCCTCGTTTCAGCCCAACTTGCGAATGGGATATTGCCGCCGGCCAAGCTGTTCTTGAAGCGGCAGGCGGCACAATATTGGCGGCAAACGGAGGGCAACTATCCTACGGGAAAAAACAAAATGGATTTCGCCATCCACCATTTGTCGCCGCCAGCACTCGGGAACTGGCACTCAGGACATGTAAACTAATCAACGCGCAAATTTGACAGATATTTGCGGAAGTCGCAAAGGTCTGTGTTCGCGCCTGACAAGCAATAATTTACAATTAATCAGCTCAAGTTCTCAAACTTTTGCCCCTGCCATGCGAGAAAGAAAATATAGGATAACGCCAATCGACACCGCCGCAATCAGTCCGGCCCATAAAGGCTGAAAAAGTGACATAACAGCAGCACCCAATAATACAATATTTGTCAGGATTACCCGCACAACTACCCGGTCATGCCCCTGCGATGCACTTGAAGCGCGTTGATAAAAATGGGTGCGGTGGGGGTGCCAGAATTCTTCTCCCCGAACCATGCGCCTTAATATCGTAATTGTGGCATCAGCGACAAAATACGAAGGTAAAATGAGCGCCGCCACCCAGTTTCCGGCAAGGGATAACTGGATGAGCAGAAACCCCAGCAGAAACCCCAGCGGCACTGACCCAAGGTCCCCCAGCATTATGCGTGCCTTGTGCCAGTTCCATGGCAGAAACCCCAAAGCTGCACCCGATATGAGCACTGCCAGTAAATTCCACTCAGGTCCAAGCCCCACCAGCACCCCGATGACAACGACCCCGAATGCAACAAAAACAGTTTCAACACCGGCCAGCCCGTCAATACCGTCCATAAAATTGAAAAGGTTAATAAACCAAAGCCAAAAGAACCCCGCCAACACCCTGTCTGCCAACAATGGAAACTCAAACGGGAGAACTCTCTGCTCCCCAGGCAATACAAACAGGCAAACTCCAACCACACCGATATGAACCACAAAACGCAAACCAGAAGGCAGATTATTCAGGTCATCAAACCAGGAAACCACCGCAAGAACCAGCACACTTACAAGAACAACCAATTGGATTTGGGACATTGGCAAACTAAGGACACCCCAGGTTAGCAGCGAAACCAGAATTATCGAAATCCCCCCCCCAAATGCAAGCTGCCCCACGTGAGAGCTTCGGGAGTTCGCCTTTGCAGTCCAACCAAATCGCAAGGCCAGCGACAATACAATCCGGGTCAACAGCCAACTGCAAACCAACGCCCCAAAAAACATCAGGCCTAAAAAATAAAACTGTGCAGAATACTCAATCATAACTAAAATGCTTAAAACCAAAAAACCCAAGGGTATGCTGTCTTAGTCCGGGCAGCTCCCCGGGGCAACAAGCAGTTAAGTCAAACTGCAGCTTTCATCACTTCCAATGATTGTCTATAACACCCTTATGATCGATTTTTTACGCAGAACAATAGTGAAACTTCCGCGCTTCTTAAAGCGCGTTATTTTGATGGGCTTTGATTTTGTAGTGCTCATTTTTGCAGTGTGGGCCGCCTATTCATTGCGCCTCAATACACTTGTAATACCTGATTTCACACAAACGCTGGTTATGATTCTGGCCCCCCTCACAGCAATCCCGGTGTTCATCCGCTTCGGACTATATCGCTCGATTATCAGATATTTGCCAGATCGCGCATTTTGGACCATTGCCAACGCCGTTCTAATCGCAACGCTTTTGTGGGTAGGTACCCTGTTTGCGTTAGAAATTTCACGCGTAGGTGTAGTGCCACGCTCCCTGCCACTGATTTATGGCATTCTGGCAATTTTGATAATTGGCGGCAGTAGGTTTCTGGCCAAGCTGCTTCTTTGGACTCCGGTTAAAAACAGCATTTCCGGGCAGGTTTTAATTTATGGGGCCGGAGCTGCCGGCGCTCAACTGGCCGATGCCCTGCACGAACAGGGCAAAAAATACGTTGCCGGGTTCCTTGATGACGATACCGCCCTGCATGGGCGTGACATTGGGGGCATTCGGGTATATCCGCCTGCGCACCTGAACCGTTTGATCGACACCATGGGAATTAAAGAAGTAATTCTATCCATGCCCTCCATTTCGTCAGCCAAACGACAGAAAATAATTTCCGAATTATCCTATCATAAAATCAAAATCCGCGCCCTGCCCGCCCTGACGGACTTGGCATCTGGGCGCTACTTGATTTCGCAAGTACGCGAGATAGACATTAATGATATTTTGGGACGATCTTCAATTCCAGCGGACCCTGAACTATTGCAAAAAATGATTGAAGGTCGTTCGATCCTTGTCTCTGGTGCTGGCGGCTCAATCGGCTCAGAATTATGCAAACTCATCATTAACTGGAACCCGCGCAAACTCATGTTGCTTGAAGCAAACGAGTTTGCTTTGTACCAACTTGAACGCACACTGAAAATGCATAGTGACCTGCCCATCGTTCCGGTATTGGGATCCGTGACTGATTCTGCATTGGTTGCGCGGGTATTTCGTCAAGAGGCAGTGCAAGTGGTTTTCCACGCAGCAGCCCATAAGCATGTGCCGTTGGTGGAAGCCAATGTTCTTGAAGGGGTACGCAACAATATTTTCGGTACTCAAAATATTGCAAAACTGGCATTTGAGGCTGAAGTTGAAAATTTTGTTTTGATTTCAACTGACAAAGCTGTGCGCCCCACCAACATAATGGGTGCAACAAAGCGCTGGGCTGAATTAATTGTGCGCTCATTTGCAGATCAGGCACAAGCTCAACAATCCGGTCAGAAATTCTGCGCCGTACGTTTTGGTAATGTTTTAGGTTCTAACGGCTCAGTTGTCCCCCTGTTTAAGGAACAAATCAGCCGTGGGGGGCCCCTCACCATTACGGATGAGCGTATGACCCGGTATTTCATGTCAATTCATGAAGCGGCGGAATTAATTGTTCAGGCGGGTGCCTTGTCCAAAGGGGGAGATATTTTTATCCTGGAAATGGGCGAACCGGTTCGCATCCGAGACCTTGCCCAGAACATGATACGTCTGGCGGGGGTAAGTATTCAGAACAATGAAAACCCCGGGGGTGATATTGCCATTACAACCATTGGCGCTCGCCCGGGTGAAAAAATCCATGAAGAATTGTTCTATGACCCCAAAAATGCCAAGCCGACCCGTCGGCCAAAAATACTGCGCGCTCCACAAAAACAGCGTTCAAACATCAACATAGAAGATGAACTGCAACACTTGCATGAGTTTTATAGAAATCAAGATGAGCCCAATGTCAGAAAATTACTGTTTGCACTCATCAATGATGAAACCCGGCAAAATAAAGTCATATCGCTGGATGTTGTACCTAAATCCAGCACCAGTTGATCAATTTGAACCTGAATTCACCAATCTAGGTTTTTAACCGAATTAATAACAAAATGTTGCGTAACAGTGCTCCGACAAAGACTTGAGAAAAATCAAGGGTGCAAACGAGCAGCATACCAAATAGCAATAGGTATTTCCTGGACATGAACGATTCAAAAACATCAAAACGATTATTTTGGTCCTGTACACACGTCACACTGAGAAGGACTGAAATCCCGCTATTTCTTGAACACAATATCGAAGTGGTACCAGAAGAAGTTTGTGCCACAGTTATGAACCCGATTGAAGGTCGCGATTACGACAATGAAGCCCTTCACCCTGTTATTCGACAATGGAAGCAGAAATGCACATTGAATGATGATGTGCTCAATGTAGTACGCCGGGCGCGGCTGATGCAACGTAAAGGTGTTATAAGCCAGGCCGAACAAAAGATATTCAACAACTATTTTGATGCCATCTATATCGCAACAGATCTTGATACTGCCGTTGAGGTGTCATCATGGTTTGAAGGCGAGGTGATATTTCGTTACTTCGGTTTTCTGGACAATCTCCGCTCGCTGAAGGAATTAACTGAGAAGCATAGTTCAGAGCGCTTGAAGAACTTGATATTCTGCCCAATTTTTACATCCCTGCTTGAACTCAAGGAGGCAAAACTATTTAAACGCTCCGCTGTTGTTCACGGGTATATAGATACTCAGGATCGGGAAAACACATGGAGTGGCTGGACAAAAAGCCAATCAGCAAGTGTTGTCACCCATGATCTGCAATCAACAAGCTCGGAACGTGCAGATGTCATCCGATCAATTATGCCGCTGGCTCGGCATATCAATATTGATTTACTTGGGAAAAACTTTATCGACAACGTGCCTCAGGACATCAGGGCCAGTTTTGATGTGGTAGGAATTCTACCTTTCGAGGACTATCTACAAAAACTATTATCCTCCCGATTACTTATTCATCCATTCGGCAATCGATACCACAATCACTATACCAATATCGAAGCAGTTGTCGCCGGGGTGCCGGTATTGTTCCTGAGTGAAAATCCACTTTACAATGAAAATTCTTTATCCGGCACACTCTCAGGCCCCGCAAGTGAGTACGGTGCTTTTTCCGACATCAATGAGCTGATTGAACAAACAAAGCACTTGTTTGACCAACAGGATAAACTCAAAAAAATCGCAAAACGGCAAAAGAAGCTTCTGGCCCCGTTTTCAAAGGAAAATGTTTCTGCTGAAATTGGGGAATTGACCGCACTATTTAATTTCTCCAGACGCGATGAGAAAATGAACGTCCCCGCGACGCCATTTAGTGAAATACCCTGCTCTGACTTTTACCAAAACCATGAAATATTTGCGAAAGGTAATGCCAGCGTTCCGCTGACAGCATATATCAACAACGAACAATTACCATTCGTCAACGTTGATTCAAATGGTCAGGTAAGCGTAAGAATATCCGCAGATGACGGTTTAATTCAACTGACTTTGCCAGGAAGAGACCTGCAATTTGCAGCCCACAAACATCACTGCATCAAGCTGAGCGGAAGCGCTTCTGGATTCGGACAAATTGTGGTTGTTGCTGAAGTCTGGGCTAACAATAAAATGTTGGTTTCCAACAAATCCAGCCTTATACTTGTCAACGCACAGAGCAAAAAAATTGATTTCCCATTCGATATTGATAGCGCTGAGGATTTTTCCATTGCTCTATATATCCGCATTGTTGGAAACTTGAATGTGTCACTGGAAATGTTGTCCCATAAAGTTGGCAAGCGTTCCGGAGAGAAAAAATCTCCTCTACTCTATTCACCGCACAACCTGTCTGATTCATGGAATAGTGGGAAAAAAATTTCCGCAATGCTTTTTGCGCCGGAAGAAGAAGCCTATCAGGGCCTCATAAACGGAGAACGATCCTTTGGCGTAAACATTTCGCGCGACGAATACGCCGTGTTGCGCCTAGATTACAACGGGCAGCCTCTCATGTGCAAGACTTACTCCATTGAGTTGGACTTTCAAAGCGATAGCCCCTGTCAGGTAGAATTGTGCCTTGAAAGCTGGTCAGACAAAAACCAAATTGTTCACAGGAAAACACAAACCACATCAATAGATGTCGGGGATAACAGGATTGTCATTGCCGCCGGCAGTTGGGACCGCCAGCCAATTATTCCCATATTGTTTGTAAAATCCCCCTTCGCCGGCAAAAGTGTATTAAAAACCATACGTAAAATTACTCCTCCAAAGAAGGCCAACAACCCTATTTCTTTCCTCTTTGGTAAAGGAGCCTCAGATACACCGGCTAAGCCTGAAAACGAAACCCCCAGTGTAAAATACCAATTCTATGGCCAGTTCAATCCACCCGTCGATCAGTTTTTATTTGAAACCTACTTTAAAGATCGCAAAGAGCCGGGATTTTTCATCGAATGCGGTGCATATGACGGGCGCATTGACAGCTCATGTCTGTTTTTCAAGGAAACTCTGGGCTGGAAGGGTGCAAATATCGAAGCATCACGATATCTGTATCGCTCACTCGTGGTGAACCGTCCGGGCGAAACAAATGTATTCTGCGCCCTGTCGGACAAGGCGGGCACCGCGGTTTTTCGCAATGCCATTCACCCTGAACTGGGCCGTAGATTTGGCAATGGCTCGCTCAATCACACAAAAGAACACATAAAAGAACTTGAAGACAGAAATTGCGAGTTTGAGGAATATGAAGTTCCAACTATTCCATTCAGGGACCTGATTGAGCAATATGACATCAAACAGGTTGATCTGTTTGTGCTTGATGTGGAGGGCCATGAATTGGCGGTGCTCAAAGGCATGAAAGGATCGTCCGTTCTGCCCTCAATTATCTGCGCCGAGCATGGTCAGTTAGGCGTAGAAGCATTGCGAGGCCCGATGGAAGAGCTGGGATATGTTTACGATGCCCAGTCCCACGTCAACTCCACATGGCTACTAAAATCTGAACAGTAAAACTAAAACAGCTCTGTTTTGCGAGCGGGATTACCTGAAACTTTTTTACCATTTCGAATACGCGATATAACAACTGCCCCGGCGTTTATACTGACACCCTCGCCAACTTTAACGTTGTCAATTATGCTGGCGGAAAGGCCAATGCCCGTTCCCCGGCCAATTGATGTGCGCCCGCCGATTTGCACTCCGGGCGCAATATTGCAAAAATCGCCAACTTTCACTTCATGACCGATGCCGCACTGGTAATTTATAGTAACAAAGTGTCCAATCTCAGCCTGGGACCCAATCACTGTTCCCGGACAAATAATGGTCCCCTGCCCCAGGGATGCGGCACGAACAGTGGCGGTTGGGTGAACCAGTTGTTCGAACTCAACACCACGCTCCAAAAGAACCGGACAAACTTTTTCCTTGGTGGCTGGGTCAGAGATAGCATTAAAACCCCGGTCTTTAACGGTAAAATCCATATCCCGTTCGTCATAGGCAGGTAGTGCGAGAGTTTGTGGAGCCGCCCCGTTCGGCTCTCCCAGAAACCCACCAAAAGTGCTTGCTGCCCCCTCCCCGATCGCATCAAATGCCCAATCATATACTTCAAGTGCAAAGGGCCCGGTGCCCAGTACGAACCAGCGCTGAACAGCCATATTTACCCCCGCTACAGTTTTTTGAACCGATGGGATACGGTAACCGGTCCAAACTTAATGCGTTGTGGCATAAAGGCTTCAGGCAACCGTTCCTTAAGCCAGGCTTTCATATCCCTGCGTTTTATTTCAATTCCCTCAGCGGGCTGACAAAGCAATTCAATATGTTGGCCGGTAATTGGATTGTCGACACCCTTTGCCTGAGCAAGCAATATGTCGGAGTGTTCAAGCGCGGCCTTCTCGATAACTCCGGGCAGCACTTTTTCTCCGCCGATGTTTATCCAGTCCGTTGTGCGTCCAACAACCCGCAAAGCACCATCATCGCGCGTTTCCACCAGATCCTTGGTGTCATACCACCCGTTTTCATCAAACGGAGATGGCGCGTTCAGATATCCGACCATGCGATTTTGTGGCCTAATTTTAAGAATACCGTCAATTATTTTGGTTTCTACACCTTCGCCACCGACAAGCATCCACAGGCTGTCACGGGCCACCGATTTTACCCTGAGAATGCCAAGCTCTGACATGCCGTAGGTTTGCCGAAA
>JAJRRJ010000021.1 GCA_024279575.1 Alphaproteobacteria bacterium
AGAGAAGGTTTCGCTCACTAATCCATATGACCCCTCAGACAGTGTTGGCATAATAACCCAGGCATCTCCAGCAGATGTAAAAGCCGCCCTTACAGTTGCCAGACCCTGGAAAGCCTCCGCAAAAAGGCGCGCCGCCATTCTAAACAAAGCGGCAAATCTAATCGAAAAGAACTACGGGTTATTTTTTGCCCTGGCTGCCCGTGAAGCAGGAAAATCTTTGCCTGACGCCATTTCTGAATTGCGCGAGGCAGTAGATTTTATCCGCTTTTATGCCAATGAGGCGCTTTCCATAAAGCGCCCTCCCCTTGGCATCATCGCCTGCATTTCCCCGTGGAATTTTCCCTTGGCGATTTTTCTGGGTCAAATTTCAGCCGGCCTTGCGGCAGGAAATGGCGTCATCGCCAAACCCGCCGAACAAACGCCAATCATCGGCGCAAAAGCCATTGAGTTGATGCATCAGGCAGGTGTTCCCTGCAATGCGTTACAGTTCCTGCCTGGCGCAGGGCCAATCATTGGTGCGGCTATTTCCAGCGACCCTGCAATAGATGGTATCTGCTTCACCGGATCAACAGCCACCGCCCGGCACATAAATCGCACTATGGCCCAAAACCTGTCCCCGCACGCGCCCTTAATCGCTGAAACAGGCGGGTTAAACGCGATGATTGTTGACTCCACAGCGCTGCACGAACAGGCGGTGCGTGATATATTGGCAAGCGCTTTCCAGAGTGCTGGTCAACGTTGCTCCGCGTTACGCATTCTTTATGTTCAGGAAGATATCGCTGAAGAACTTTGTACGATGTTATACGGGGCCATGGACGAATTGGCGTACGGTGACCCCTGGGATATCACCACCGATGTGGGACCGGTAATTGATCAAACTGCGGCAAGACATTTCAAAGACTATATTGAGGCAGCGCACGCCGAAAACCGGGTGCTCAAACAATTACCTGGCAATGGGGGTAATAATCACATTCCGCCAACAGTGTTAAAGGTCAACTCCATCGCCAATATGGGCCAGGAAATTTTTGGCCCCGTCTTGCATCTGGCGACCTTCAAAGCGGACAAGATCAAACAAGTAATTGAGGACATAAACGCCACCGGTTTCGGCCTCACCTTTGGGGTGCACTCCCGCATCGACGATCGTATTCAACTGATTGTTGATACACTAAAAGTGGGCAACATTTACGTCAATCGCAATCAAATCGGCGCGGTTGTTGGCTCCCAGCCCTTTGGCGGAGAAGGACTTTCTGGAACCGGGCCCAAAGCGGGTGGACCAGGTTATTTGTTGCGCCTGACCAAACCTGAGGCATCTATAAAAGACACCCCGCTGGGGAATTTTGCCAAATTTTCGGCGGTGCAAGACGCCATAAATTCCATGCCGGAACCATCTCAACTACCATTGCAAACAAACAATTTACCAGGCCCCACCGGGGAATCTAATCAACTTTCAACCTTTGGGAAGGGAAAAATCCTATGCCTTGGTCCGGGGAAAAAGATGGCAGATAAACAAGCCAACGAAGCTTGCTCTGCGGGGTGTTCAGCGCTGAGTGTTTGTATGGATGGCGACGTGAACGGCGCCATATCACCCTCAGACCTCACCAAACTAACCAATTTCGATGCAATTGTTTTTTGGGGAAATGAGCAAGATGCCCGCGCCTATCGTATGGCACTTGCCGCGCGTGAGGGAGCAATTTTGCCCCTCATCACCAGTATCGGTGATATCGAAAAATACCAAATCGAACGCCATGTTTGCATCGACACAACAGCCTCAGGCGGCAACGCAGAATTACTCGCCGCCAGTGACAATTAGCACAGTTTTTTAGTATTACTAAAAAACGTGTTGACTCAAGGACGCGAACTCGTCAAGTTTTTAGTATTACTAAAAAAGGGATGAGTATTTGAGTTCGTTAGCCTCAAAAAAATTGAAACATGAAAAAAAAGTTGCGCTTGGCGACAAATTACGCGCACGCAGACGCGAACTTGGTTTGACATTGCAAAGTGTTGCAGATCAGGCCGGACTAACGGTTGGGTTTATTTCTCAAATTGAGCGAAATATTACAACACCCTCGCTTTCATCGCTGGTTTCAGTTTCCCAGGTTCTGGATATGCACGTCAGCAACTTTCTTTCTCAACCCAAAGGCAAAAATGCAATCACCCGCCACAATGAGCGACAAGTGTATGCAGTGGGAAACAATCCTATGACATACGAGCGTTTGTCATCAAATTTCCCTGGTCATGTTTTGCGCAGTGTCATCATACATGAGCCCCCCGGGCATATGGGTGAACCCATTAGTCATGAGGGAGAAGAAATAATCTTCATTCTTCATGGCAAGCTAACAGCTCAAATCGATGGGGTACGTACTGTTCTTGAAACTGGGGATTCTATTCATTTTTCATCAATGAAAACCCATTCCACCTGGAACCACTCCAACGAGATAACCTCAATTTTATGGGCGGGGACCATGGACGTTTTTGGAGAGGAAGGGTCGGAACCGGACCCCATCCACAAAAGGCCTCGCGATAGGAAAAGGCCATCGGAATAACACTAACAAGACTAAAGGTTGAGAACTAAAATGAATGCTAGAAAAATTAAACTTTTTGCCTGAACACCTCAATAATTCAAATTTTATTTCAGCGGCGCCGGTAAATTTTTTCCAATGAAATTTCTTTACAAAAAGTCATAGCCAAGGGAATAAACTAATGCACTCCAACTACATGGAATTTACCCACGCCATTGGCGAAAAACACAATCAGCCTGCCACCGCATATGAAGCATTATATCAACTTGCCAATAATGTTGTGGGAGCAAAATTGTTTACTCTGACGGTCATCCACAAAACCAGAAACGAAGCACGGCGTATTTATACAAATATGCCAGATGCTTATCCGTTGCAGGGTACAAAACCCATGGTTGATGACAATTGGTCCCGGCAGGTGCTTGGGCACCACAAAACCTTTGTCTCCAATTCTATTCAAGAAATATCCAAAGTTTTTTCGGACTACAAGCTAATCCAGTCCCTTGGCTGCGAGGCGAGCATGAATATCCCCATTGTAGTAGCTGGTGAAGTGCTTGGCACGTTAAATTGTTTGCACGAAGCGGGGCATTATTCAGCGGATCGCATACGACGATCCGAGGATCTGAAACTTCCAGGTGCATTAGCCTTTTTAATAAACCTAAACCGCTCCCAAGGAGAACTCCCATGAACAAAAAATCCATTCGAGTGGCGACAGACGTCGGTGGAACGTTTACCGATTTAGTGTGCTTTGAAACCGATCTTAAGACTGGGAAATCAAACGTTCGCACGGCTAAAACGGACACAACGCCACCCAATTTTGAACAGGGTGTCCTCAATGTATTGGCAAAAGGAAATGTTGACCCTTCAGACGTGGATTTTCTTGCCCATGGGACAACGGTCGTCATCAACTCGCTGACAGAACGCAAAGGGGCAAAGGTCGGACTGATTACAACTGAAGGTTTCAGGGACACGCTGGAGATTGCCCGTGGAAACCGGCCTGATTTTTTCAACCTGCATTACGAAAAGCCAAAGCCCTTTGTACCCCGTTATTTGCGCAAAGAACTGCCCGGCCGCATGTCCTATAAGGGGGAGGAAACGCGGGCGCTGGATTTATCGGCTTTGCCCGATATTTTAGATGGATTTCGCAATGAAAATGTAGAGGCCGTGGCCATTTGTTTCTTGCACTCCTACGCTAATCCAACCCATGAGCAAACAACATTGGCCGAGGTACAGCGCCTTTGGCCTGAGATTGCCGTGGTGTCTTCGCACCAGATTACACGCGAATGGCGCGAGTATGAGAGAACCAGCACAACAGTTCTTTCCGCCTATGTTCAGCCTGCGGCGGAACGCTATTTGCACCGACTTGATGATGGACTAAAG
>JAJRRJ010000022.1 GCA_024279575.1 Alphaproteobacteria bacterium
CTCCAATGCCCTTTTTATTTCGCCCCGCGTGACATTTTCACAATGGCAAATGATTTCGGTTCCATCTCCTCCCTGATAGGGGCGCGTTTGATTTTGCGCGAGCATCGGCATTTTTGGCCATTCTATCCCGTGTCCTTTGTCATCAAAATTCACTGGTACGTCGGAGAAATTTTCCCGACAAAGCCCCTCCACATAAGCGGCAATGCCCAGCGCACCCGTCAACCCTGTGGAACGAATACCATTCACACTGATCCAGTTTTTCTTTTTCCTTGCAAAAATCTGATAATCCTTGAACTGGGTGGCCGGGCGCAAACCCGCATAGGTCGCCGTTATCGCGTGATATTTTAAATCAGGCAGCATTTTTGTGCCCGTTTCAATCAGTTCCAGCAGCTTTTCTTCACTCACCCGCGCTTCTTCGCGGTTTTCCTGTTCCTCAGCGGTGGGGCCTAAAAGCAGGTTGCCAAAGATAGTTCGCGTCAAAACCACCCCCTTGGTGATTTTTGTGGGAACCGGTAAAATTATTGAGTTGATCAGTTCTGCTGCACTTTTGTCATAAACCAGACACTGCCCTTTGCGAGGCCGAATTTCAAACACAGGTTTTTCGCAGATTTTTTCAACAATATCCCCCTGATTACCGGTGCAGTTGATAACAATTTTGCTGGAAAAACGCCCCTTGCCAGTCTGCAAATCCCAACTGTTACCATCAAAATCCCCCCCAAGAACCTCGGTATGAAATCGATATTCTGCGCCCGCCAGTTTTGCCTGCCTTAAATAGGCAAGGGGAGAACTCCAGGGGTCAATAACCATTTCCCCCGGCACCAGAACGGCCCCCAAAGCATCATTGGCGAGATTTGGTTCACGCGTGCGCAATGCATTCTGGTCAATTATTTCAACCTTGGTAACCCCGTTTTCCTGAGCCTGTTCCACAATCCCAACAAGGGCGTTTAATTGTTCTTCATTCCAGGCCACAACCACCGCCCCGGTATGTAAAACCGGCAGATCAAATTTCTTGTGAATTTGCAGATATTCTTCATATCCTGCCCTGATGCAATTGACTTCAATACTGCCCGGAGGCGCGTCAAACCCGGTGTGTAAAATGGCACTGTTGGCCTTGCTGGCGCCGGACAAAATATCGCCCCCCCGCTCAAGCAACAGGGCTTTTGCACCCCCAAGCGCAAATCGGCGTAAAACGGCACAGCCTACGACGCCCCCTCCGATGACAATGACATCCCATTCAGGTTGGCTCATCATATCCCCCCATCAGGTGCCGCAGAAGGTTTCATACGGGCCAAAATCTTCCGGCGCGGGCTGTTCAAAGCCTTCAAATCCTGCGCGTGTTTTATAGGGACTGGACACGGCGGTCAGCAATTGATTTATCGCCTGATAATTCCCTTTTTCCGCTGCCCTCAAGCTTTCTTCAACCAAGTGATTGCGCGCAATGTAAACAGGGTTGATTTTGTTCATTTGCGTGGCACGGGCCGCCGCCTCCAAATCCTCTCGAGCGATGCGTGCTCTCCAGCTTTCCAACCAGTTGGCGATGGCCTTGTCTTTGCCAAACAGAGCCTGCAACCCGGCGTCATCACCAATCGCACTATGCGCCAGGAATCGGAAAAATTGCGTGTAATCAACGCGTGCTTTCTCCATCAGGTTAAGCATGGTGTTGACCAGTTCAAGATCATTTTCCTCCTGGGAGGCCAATCCGATTTTTTCCCGCATCCCCGAAAGCCAGAGGTAAGTGTATTGTTCGGGAATTTGGTTGATCAAGACACTTGCTTGTGCAACAGCTTTTTCTGGGATATCTGGCTCAATTATTCCCAGAAGCGCCTCGGCAAACCGTGCCAAATTCCATTGGGCCATCACCGGCTGATTGCCAAACCCATATCGCCCAGTGTGATCAATCGAGCTGAACACCGCACCGGGGTCGTAGGTGTCGATAAAAGCGCATGGCCCATAGTCAATAGTTTCTCCTGAAATACTCATATTGTCGGTGTTCATTACTCCATGAACAAATCCCACATGGACCCATTTTGCAACCAACATCAGTTGCGTGTTAATCACGGCGCGCAAAAGGCCAAAATATTTGTCTTTTTCCCCCGCCAGTTCCCCGTAATGGCGCGAAATAGCATAGTCGGCCAATTGGCGCACTTTTTCCTGCTCACCCCGGGCTGCAAAATATTGAAATGTTCCAACGCGTAAATGACTTGATGCCACCCGTGACAGGACAGCGCCCGGTTTTGCCCCCTCCCGGTGGATTATCTCCCCGGTAGTGACTGCAGCCAGCGCGCGGGTAGTTGCAATGCCCAATCCGTGCATGGCCTCACCCATGATATATTCGCGTAAAACCGGCCCCAAAGCCGCTTTGCCATCCCCGCCGCGTGAATATTCGGTTTTTCCGCTGCCTTTCAGTTGCAGGTCACAGCGTTGCCCGTTTGTGTCTACTATTTCACCCAATAACATAGCCCGCCCGTCCCCCAGTCGGGCAGAAAAGCTGCCAAACTGATGTCCGGCATAGACCTGAGAAAGGGGCGAAGCACCTTCAGGAATTGTGTTGCCGCAAAGGATATTTGCCCCCGCCGGACTGTTCAAAGCATTGCTGTCCAGTTTCAGATGATTTGCCAGAGATCGGTTAAACAACACAATTTGGGGAGAGGGGGCGTCGGCCCCCTTTGAGTTGACATAAAACCCATTCATCTCCCGGGCAAAACTGTTATCAAACACAAAGCCGAAATCATTTTTGTTCATAGCAGGTTCTTTTGTTTAGTGCATAAACCTACGAAACTTCCCAACCGCTGACAGACTTGACTTCCAGAAAATCATCCAGTCCCCAAACGCCCCCTTCACGCCCGTTGCCAGATTGGCGATAGCCACCAAATGGTGCGCCGTCACCGCGCGACTGGCCATTGATTTCCACCATGCCGGCCCGCAACCGCCGCGCAACGCGGGCAGCTTTTTGCTTGTCCTGTGTTTGAACATAATCGGTCAGGCCATAAACGGTATCGTTGGAAATTCTGATTGCATCCTCTTCATCTTCAAACGGAATAATTGTCAGCACCGGCCCAAAAATTTCCTCCCGCGCAATCGCCATCTCATTGTTTACATCGGCAAAAACTGTTGGCCGTACGAAATAGCCCCGGTTTAATCCCTCGGGTCTGCCCAAACCACCGGCAACAAGGCGTGCGCCCTCTTTGATTCCCGTCTCGATCATTTCCTGAATTTTACCATACTGAACCTCTGATACCACCGGCCCCATATGGCCACCCTGCCTGTCCGCCGGTGCGACCAATATGTTATTTGCGACCTTGGCTGCAATCTCAACGGCCCTGTCATAACTGTCCCGTTGCACCAGCATTCGTGTTGGCGCGTTGCACGATTGCCCCGTATTGTTCATGCAGTGTAAAACACCGCGTTTAACGGCGTTTTCATCGGCATCGTCAAAGATGACATTGGCTCCTTTGCCACCTAACTCAAGGGCGACTCGCTTGATGGTGTCGGCAGCGTTTTTTGAAATCAAAATGCCTGCCCGTGTTGAGCCGGTGAATGAGATCATGTCTACATCCGTATGCCCGCTAAGCTGGGTTCCAACTCCGGGGCCATCCCCGTTCAGCATGTTGAAAACCCCGGGTGGAAATCCGGCCTCATCCATGATTTCAGCAAACAGATAGGCGGATAATGGAGCAATTTCTGATGGCTTCAATATCATCGTGCAACCTGCGGCGAGAGCCGGGGCAACTTTGAGGGCAATCTGGTTCATCGGCCAGTTCCACGGGGTAATCAGTCCCACCACCCCGATTGGCTCCATGAGGATTCTGTCATTTGGCGCATGGGAGCCAAGCATACGATCAAATTTGAAGTTTTTCAGCGTGTTGATGGCATCTGCCAGATGTTGTGTGCCACACCCGGCTTGCGAAGATTTTGCCATATCGATGGGGGCGCCCATTTCAAGGGAAATCGCTTCGCCCATTTCTTGGCGGCGGCGCTCATATATGTCCGCCAGTTTTTCCAGCAGTGCGATCCGGTGTGCAACACTGGTGGCCATCCAACCATCTAAGGCATTTTTTGCAGCCGCTACCGCAGCGTCCGTATCAGCCTGTGCTCCAAAAGATATAGTGGCGCATTTTTCCTCATTTGAGGGATTTATGACGTCAAAATCGTACGCAACTTCAGGTAAAACCCAGGCGCCATTGATATAGAATTTACGTTTGTCCAGCATTGAAAAAACTCCTTTGAAAAAAATCCTAAACTCAATTTGCCAGAGCCGCAACGCATGAATTTCAGGCGCAGCTAATACCCGCCAGCCATACCGTCTTTTCGACCATCCGATCCCCCCACAAGTGCCCCGTTTTGTTTATTGATTTGAATGATTTGCCCACCTCCCCAGGGGGCAACAGCAGACCGGGCTTGGTGACCCAGCGCAACAAGTCCCCGTTCGACAGGTGTGGGCACTGAGGTTTCAATTTCCAAAACCCCGTCTTTTCCCCAGAAGATTCGTCCATGGTCCAATGCCCGTTGCGGATCCATATCATAATCAATCATGTTGGTCAGCACATGGGCATGGCCCATGGGTTGATAGGCGCCCCCCATCACCCCAAACGGGCCCACAAGTTCGCCATTTTTGGTGACCATGGCCGGAATAATCGTGTGTAACGGGCGTTTTGCACCCGCCAGAGCGTTATCGTGCCCTGCTTGTAATGACAACCCGGCACCTCGATTTTGCAGGCATATACCCGATTTTGGCGTCACAATGCCTGAGCCAAAGCCCTGATAAAGAGAATTGATAAACGAAACTGCCTGCCGGTTTTTATCAACAACGCATAGATATATCGTATCTGAATGGGGCAGGGGCGGCAGTGAAATATTCGGGTTCCTTAGCGCCGGGTCAAACATTTGAGCCAGTTCACTGGTGTGCTTATCGCTTAAAATCTGCGCCACCCGCGCGCGCATGGTTTTTGGGTCACTCACATAGGCATCACGCACGCTATATGCCAGCCGCGCCGCCTCCACTTCCAGATGCGCCCGTTCAACGCTGTCGGCAGGCAGCATATGGGCATTCAGTTTGTTTAGGATATTGAGTAAAACAAGCGCGGTAATTCCCTGCCCGGCAGGGGGGATTTCATGCACATCATACCCCTGATAGTTGGTTGAAATCGGTGTAACCCAATCTGCGCTTATGTTTGCCAGATCCTCCTCAGACAACAAACCACCGGCACTTTGAACGGTTTTGGCAATTTCTTCAGCAATTTTTCCACAATAAAATGCTGAACTGCCCTCACGCGCTATCCGTTCCAATGTGGACCCAAGTTTGGGCAGGGCAAATTTGGACCCAGCAACCGGTGCGCGTCCATTAAACAAAAGCTGCTCTGTTCCCGCTTCATTCTGAGCGATATGGGGCACAAGGTTTGCCCAGTCCTTTGCTACGCGCGGGGCAACAATAAACCCCTCTTTTGCATAAGAAATCGCATCGGAAAAAAGGGATTTGAAATCCCGTGTTCCAAATCTTTGCCCCATCGTCTCCCATGCCTTAAGCGCTCCCGGCACAGTTACCGTATGGGCCATATGTTGGTCAAAATCTTTGATTTTTCGGTCCAAAAACCAGTTCAAATCAGCTTTTCCCGCTGAGCGCCCAGATCCGTTGAGGCCATGAATGGAGCCATCCGGTTGATGAATAATTGCAACACAGTCCCCGCCAATGCCGGTCATTTGTGGTTCCACTACGCACAACACAGCCGATGCTGCAATTGCCGCATCCACCGCAGTTCCCCCGTCGCGCAAGACCTTTAGTGCGCTCCCGGTTGCCAGTGGATGGGAGCTGGAAACCATGGCATTTGCAGCCATTACAGGGGAACGTCCCGGTTGTTGAAAATCACGCGCGTCCATTAAAAAATCCAGTTTTGAGTTGCTTGTTTCTGGCCCTATTGGAACAGGTCTTAAAAAGTGAAACAATAGCTTTCTCTATGCGTCCCAACAAAGGAACGCTATACAATCAATGCTGGCCAACACGCGCCGCAAAAAGAGGGGGTCGGCTCTCTCAGCAAACTAAAAAGGAACTCGCTTTGACCCTGGATTTTTCTGATTTGACCAGTCTGGAAGCAGCTACTGGCAAAACCCTTGGAACCTCGCGCTGGTTCACCATGGATCAAACGGGCACAGATTCTTTTGGTAATCTGACCAGGGATTTGCACCCCATGCATGTGGACCCTGAATGGTCCGCTCATAACAGCCCGTTTGGTCAATCCATTGTCCACGGTTTCCATACCTTGTCCATGGTTACTGCAATGATGAGTGACATCTTGTCCGAGAACAATTCTAACGCCCCCATGCTCAATTACGGGTTTGATCGGGTAAGGTTTTTGACGCCGGTTAAAGTGGGCGCAAGCATCCGTGCTGAGGCAAAATTACATGGCGTGCGTACCCGCGCTAATGCTTCAGCGATTGTCTCAATCAGAATTAAGGTCGATATTAAAGAAGTGGAAAAAGCAGCCCTGAGCGCAGACTGGCTATTTTTCATTCCAGAAATTGCCCCTAAAAACTAATCTGCTTTTAAGGATATGTGAAGCCAATATCAAACGAGGACGCCATAAAGATGGCGTCCTCGAATGCAACAAGAGCTTAAGGCATTTAGTTCAGGGACGAATCGAAACGCCTGCTCCTGTCAACCTCCTGTTTGCTTTTGCTCTAAGCTAGTGCAGTTTTTCCGATGGCTCCGAAATATCGATGCCCTGAATATCTGCGTTTTCCACCAGCTTTTGTGTCATGACCTTTGCCGCCCGTGCCCAGGCGATCTGCTCCAGTCTTTCTCTGATCTGGGGTTTGACAGCATCAAAGGGCAAAGCTTCCCCTTCCGCTTTTTCATCCATTCGAATGATATGTATGCCAAAACGGGTTTCCACAGGTTCGGGGTGAAGTTGTCCCGGCTCAAGCTGGTTCAGGACAGTTTCAAATTCGGGCACTGTTTCCCCCGAACCCACTTGCCCCAAAACTCCCCCGGTCTCTTTTGAAGGGCAATCCGAGTTTTCTTTGGCAATTGCCGCAAAAATTTTTGGTGCTTTCTGGATTGCTTGAATAAATGCCTTGGCGTTTGTTTTGGCTATTTCTCGCGCTGCACTGTCTTCAGGTTTGGCAGCAAAAAGAATATGGGCTGGCTGAAACAGATTGGGGGAGCAAAATACCTCCCTTTGGCGTTCATAAACCAGCTTACAATCCGCCTCGCTAACATCCTCTGGATCAAGCTCTATATCCAGAACGGCTCGAATAAGGGCTTCCTCATCCGTTTCGCGCTTGTCGCTCTCCAGAAGTTGGGGGTCAGGGCTCAGGCCAAGTCGCTCCGCTTCCTGCAATAACAAAGCCCGAATGACCAATGCCCGTGCTGCTGTACGCCATGCATCCCCTGGCCTGTTTTTGGGAGCATTGTGGTTTTGCGTCTCAGCGGCAATTGCCGCTGAGCTTATTTCTTCTCCGTTGACGCTGATATTTCGCGCAACTGTATCAAGTGATGACATTAGCTTTTTTCCTTGCGTGTACGCACAATCTGATATCCGCCGCGCCACAAATAGCGAACAGGGGCAGAGAGCATATGCACCAGCCGGGTAAAGGGAAAGATCAAAAAGATGCTCAACCCGAGGAAGATATGGAGTTTGAAAATAATATTCACATTTTCAATATAGCTCGCCGCATTGGGATCAAAAAGGAATATGCCTTGCGCCCATGACATGAACTTGACCATTTCTTCGCCATCCAGATGTCCCAGAGAAACGAAAATGGTCATCAGACCAAAATGACCTGTGCGATTAACAAAAGCAAAATCGAGGTGTCGGCAAACGAACTTGAGGCGCGAATTCGCGGATCAAACAGTCGACGATGCGCAAGCATCAAGCCACCGATCAACATAATAATCCCGGCAACGCCGCCAAGAACTATCGCAATCATCTGTTTTGTTTCGTGAGAAACCCCAAGGGCGTCCCAAATGGCGATCGGGGTCAAAAGGCCCACCAGATGCCCGGCAAAGATTGCCAGCACCCCCACATGGAAAAATATTGAACCCCAGATCAACTGTTTGCGTCGCAAAAGTTGCGATGAGCTGGATTTCCAGGTGGATGGGTCGCGTTCATATCGCGCGATTGAGCCCACGATCAGAACCGTCAGGGCTATATAGGGGTAAATTCCATAAAAAAACTGATGCATTTTCGCCTCCTAATGCTTCGTTACAGGGGCAATGCCCGGCTGCGTATTTGGCGTAGTGGGGTCCATATTTGCCAGCATGTCCCGGCTGACCGGGCATCCGGCATTGGGGTCCGGCCCAAAAGTCACCTGCGCTTCTTCCCACACATCGTCCAGGGCGTTCAGGTCTTCTGGGTCATCATCTGCAACACTGAGTAACTCGCTTACCATTTCGCTCGTCACTTCCGCTTCGGCAAATTCAGCCAGAGCGGCCAGAACCGGTGCATAATTGCTGTCGCGCCGTTTTAGCCTTTCAGCCAAGGCAAGCATAATATGTCCCGCTTCTCCCAGAATTTCGCGTGCTTCCTCAATTGGACGCGTGGAAAGAAATTCCAGCAAAATGGGCAAATGGTCAGGCAGTTCACTCGAATCCATATCAAGACCGCCGGCCCTGTAGGTTTCAAGCAAATCAACCATTGCCGGGCCGCGGTCACGACTTTCCCCGTGCACATGCTCAAACAAGTTGAGCGAGAGGGTGCGCGAACGATCAAACAGAAGAACAAATATTTCCTGCAAATCGTAGACGTCCTTGTTTTTGATATCAGCTAAAAGGGGCTTGATATCAGCCTTTGCCGTTTCGCTTAGAATGCTTTCCTGCATAAGGACTGCTTCAATTTCACTAACGGCAGACTTCAAGTCTTCGCCGGGGTAGCTCAAAAGAACTGAGAGCGCTTTGAATGTCTTGCTCATCGTGCACCTCCCGTTGGGATTACATATTTGCGCGAGCCAAACAGTTTGCCCCCGCTTGATCCGGTGGAGCAACCATTACCATCGGTAAAACCACACCCCCCTTTGAGGTCATAGGCATCCTCAACCGCTTCACGATGCGCAGATGGCACCACAAAACGATCCTCATAATCGGCAATAGCCATGATTTTATACATTTCCTCGATTTGAAGTGGTGTGAGACCAACCTGTTTGGCAATGCCCAGGTCAACAACGCCATCAACGGTTTTCGAGCGCATATAGCCGCGCATGGCCAGCATCCGCTCAAGCGCTGTAACAACCGGGGCTTCGTCTCCAGCTGTAAGCATATTGGCCAGGTATTTTACCGGAATACGCAGGGACTGTACGTCTGGCATGTTATTGTTTACCGAAATTTTGCCGGCTTCTACCGCATTTTGAATCGGGGAAAGCGGTGGAATATACCATACCATTGGCAATGTGCGATATTCGGGATGAAGCGGGAAGGCGATCTTCCAGTCCATGGCCATTTTCCAGATCGGGCTTTCAATGGCCGATTTGACCCATGCTTCAGGTATTCCCGCTTCGCGGGCTGCTGCCTGAACTTCTGGGTCGTTGGGATCAAGGAAAACATCCAGTTGAGCGTCATAAAGCTCCTGTTCGCCCTCAACAGAGGCCGCTTCGCTGATCTTGTCAGCATCATAAAGCATCACGCCCAGATAACGGATCCGCCCGACGCAGGTTTCAGAACAAACGGTTGGCATGCCTGATTCAATGCGTGGATAGCAGAATGTACATTTCTCGCTCTTGCCGGATTCCCAGTTGTAATAGATCTTTTTATAGGGACATCCCGAAACGCACATGCGCCATCCGCGACATTTTTCCTGATCAATCAGAACAATGCCGTCTTCCTCACGTTTGTAGATCGCACCCGATGGGCACGATGCAACGCAGGTGGGGTTGAGGCAATGCTCACACAGGCGAGGCAGGTACATCATGAAGGTGTTTTCATATTCACCGTAAATGTCCTTTTGTACCCCTTCAAAATTGTAGTCTTTGGAGCGTTTTTCAAATTCCCCCCCAAGAATTTCTTCCCAGTTGGGCGCCCATTCAATTTTCTCCATCCGTTCGCCCGTTATCTTTGAGCGCGGACGGGCGGTGGGGAATGCTTCCATTTCCGGGGCCGACTTCAAATGGTCATAGTCAAAGTCAAATGGCTCGTAATAGTCGTCAATTTCGGGTAAATCGAAATTGCCGAAAATATTGGATAAAATCCGCCACTTTGCGCCCTGTTTGGGTTGGATTTTACCGTTTGCCTTGCGGCTCCAGCCCCCGTTCCAGCGTTTTTGGTTTTCCCAGTCTTTAGGGTAGCCAATGCCCGGCTTTGTTTCCACATTGTTAAACCAGGCATATTCAACACCATCGCGACTGGTCCATACGTTCTTGCAGGTAACTGAGCATGTGTGACACCCGATGCATTTGTCCAGGTTCAAAACCATGCCTATTTGTGCGCGTACTTTCATATCGATGCCTCCTGACTTTGCACTGGTTTGTCGAGCCAGTCGACCTTGGTGAGCTTGCGAACAATCACGAACTCATCCCGGTTGGACCCTACCGTTCCGTAGTAGTTGAACCCGTAGGATTGTTGGGCATAGCCACCAATCATGTGGGTTGGTTTAACAGTCGTGCGGGTCACCGAGTTATGGATCCCGCCGCGTAGCCCGGTTTGCTCCGAGCCGGGCACGTTCACGATTTTTTCCTGAGCGTGATACATATAAAGTGTTCCCTCTTTCATACGTTGAGAAACAACCACGCGCGCAACAAGCGCCCCGTTGACATTGTAGGCTTCCACCCAGTCATTATCGACGAGATTGGCTTTTTTGGCGTCAATTTCACTCATCCACACCACAGGTCCGCCACGGTTAAGCGTCAGCATCATCAGGTTGTCCGAATAGGTGGAGTGAATGCCCCATTTCTGGTGTGGCGTGATGAAGTTGAGCATCACATGCGGCTCGTTATTTTGTTCCGCAGTGTTGACGCTTTTGGTGATGGTTTTGAGGTCCACAGGGGGACGGTAAGTACAAAACCCTTCCCCGAACGCGCGCATCCACAGGTGATCCTGATAGAGTTGTTGCCGCCCGGACAAGGTGCGCCAGGGGATCAGTTCGTGCACGTTGGTATAGCCTGCATTGTAGCACACATCCTCGCTTTCAATTCCCGACCAGGTGGGGGAGGAGATGATTTTGCGCGGCTGTGCTGCGACATCCCGGAAGCGAATTTTTTCGTCTTCCTTGGGTTTTGCCAGATGAGCATGTTCACGACCTGTCGCCTTGGACAACTGGTCCCAGGCTTTGACTGCAACCTCGCCGTTGGTTTCAGGTGCCAGCATCAGGATCATTTCCGCCGCATCAATCGCGGTGTTCAGTTTCACCATGCCCTTAGTGGCGCCTTCTTCACTCACCCTGCCATTAAGATCACCTAAATGTTTGATTTCAACTTTTGTATCCCAGGCGATACCCTTGACCCCATTTCCCAGTTTTTCCATGAGCGGGCCAACGGAAGTAAAACGTTTATAGAGATTTTCATAGTCGCGCTCCACGGTAACAAAATTGGGTGCGGTTTTGCCCGGAATAAGGTCGCATTCGCCCTTTTTCCAGTCTTTAACCTGATCCTGAGCAATCTCCATTGGGGTGTCATGTAACAGGGGAAGGGAGACCACATCGGTTTCTTTGCCCAGATATCCCGGCACAACTTCAGAAAAGCTCTTGGCGATGGATTTGAAAATTTCCCAGTCGCTGCGGCTTTCATAGGCCGGGTCCACCGCCGCTTGAAGCGGGTGGATGAACGGATGCATATCCGACGTATTCAGATCATCTTTTTCATACCAGCTTGCGGTTGGCAGAACGATGTCCGAATAAACAGCGGTTGTTGACATACGAAAATCAATTGTCACCAGCAGGTCAAGTTTGCCTTCAGGAGCTTCCTCATGCCACTTGGCTTCGATGGGTTTTTGTCGCCCCTCCTCGCCAAGGTCTTTGCCCAGGACGCCGTGATCGGTGCCAAGCAAATGTTTGAGGAAATACTCATGTCCCTTGCCCGATGATCCCAAAAGGTTCGAGCGCCAGACAAACAGGTTGCGCGGCCAGTTTTCCGGCGCATCCGGGTCCTCGCAGGACATTTCAAGCTTTCCTGATTTCAGATTTTCAGCGATATAGTCCTTCACCTCCATTTTTGCCCGTTTGGCAGCTTTTGCAACCTTAAGCGGGTTGGTTTTGAGTGAAGGAGCTGAGGGTAGCCAGCCCATGCGTTCAGCCCGGATATTATAGTCAATCAAACTGGCCTCGTTCCAATCCCCTTCAGGGGCCGTTGGAGAAAGGATTTCGTTGGTACCAAGGGTTTCGTAACGCCATTGGTTGGTATGCGCATACCAGGCTGAGGTTGAGTTCATATGCCGGGGAGGGCGTGCCCAGTCCAAAGCAAAGGCAAGGGGTTGCCAGCCGGTTTGGGGTCGCAGTTTTTCCTGTCCCACATAGTGGGCCCAGCCGCCGCCAGATTTACCAACGCAACCACACATCACCAGCATATTGATAATACCGCGATAGTTCATATCCATGTGGTACCAGTGGTTAAGACCGGCCCCAAGGATCACCATTGACTTCCCTTCGGTTTTTTCGGCATTGGAGGCAAATTCGCGCGCGGCAGTAATTATCTGATCCCGTGGCACCCCGGTAATTTTTTCTGCCCATGCGGGGGTAAAGGGAATGTCATCGTTGAAATCATCAGACACCCATTCCCCACCCAGGCCGCGATCAAGGCCATAATTTGCACAAAACAAATCAAACACCGTTGCAACCAGCACTTCCTTGCGTCCAATTTTTATGCGTTTAACAGGGATATTGCGTGTCAGCACATCAGGGTGTTGGCAATTGACAAAGTTTTCCGTTGCCTGGCCGCCAAAATAGGGAAACTCCACGCCAACGACATCGTCATGGTCGCCCTCTTGGATCAGGGACAGGCGCAGATCCGTGTCTTTACCTTTGGCTCGTTCCTCAAGGTTCCATTCCCCATCTTCACCCCAACGGAAACCCACTGAGCCATTTGGGGGAACCAGATCACCGCTTTTGCTGTCAATAGCAACAGTTTTCCATTCTGGATTGTTTTTCTGTCCCAGCTTTCCCTGCAAGTCGTCAGCGCGAAGCTGGCGACCCGGAACAAGCTTGCCATCCTTTTCATCCAGCACCACCAGCATTGGCATGTCGGAATATTTCCTGACATAGTCTTCAAAATACTCGGCCTGCCGATCCAGATGAAATTCACGCAAAATAACGTGGCCCATGGCCATCGCCAATGCGCTGTCTGTGCCCGCTTTTGGGGCCAGCCAGATGTCACCAAATTTCGCCGCTTCAGAATAGTCGGGACTGATTACTGCTGATTTTGTGCCCCGATAGCGTGCTTCTGTATAAAAATGGGCGTCAGGTGTGCGTGTTTGGGGAACATTTGAGCCCCACAACAACAAGAACCCGGCATTGTACCAGTCGGCACTTTCAGGGACGTCAGTTTGCTCACCCCAAGTCATGGGGGAGGCGGGGGGCAAGTCGCAATACCAGTCGTAAAAGCTCATTGCCGTCCCGCCAAGCAGCGACAGATAACGCGAGCCAGCAGCATAGGATACCATGGACATCGCCGGGATTGGAGAGAACCCGAACACACGATCTGGACCATACGTTTTTGCTGTATAGGCGTTTGCCGCTGCAATAATTTCAGTTGTTTCCGCCCACTCGGCGCGCACAAAGCCCCCTTTACCCCGGGTCTTTACATATCTTTCCCTTGCGACCGGATCGTTCTGCAGAGCCGTCCATGCCTCAACGGCGCTCATGTCTTTGCGCAGCGCCCGGTAGGCTTTTAGAAGGTGAGAACGGATAAGGGGGTGCTTTACCCGGTTGGCAGAGTAAAGATACCAGCTGTAAGAGGCCCCGCGTGCGCAACCACGCGGCTCATGGTTTGGTATGCCCGCGCGCGTGCGTGGATAATCAGTTTGCTGGGTTTCCCAGGTCACAATTCCGGACTTGACGTAGATTTTCCAGCTGCATGAGCCGGTACAATTGACCCCGTGAGTAGAGCGCACAACCTTGTCGTGCTGCCAGCGATTGCGATAGCTGTCTTCCCAGTCCCGGTTTTCGTCAGTTGTCTTTCCGTGGCCGTTGGAAAATTTTCCAACCTTGTTGCTTTTCAAGAAATTCAACTTGTCCAATAGATGGCTCATAAATCTTTCTCCAAATTAGATGTGTGTTCCGGCGCCGGTTGTGGCGCCGGAAAAGCTGTTCAAGTAACGATTAGGGATTTTGGACGTAGGCGTTTGGCCTCAGGTAAAACCACCAGTTGATCAGGATGCATATGAAGTAGAACACCGCAAATCCGTATAGGGCTAATTCAGGAGTACCCGCACCCATCTGCTCCCCAAACACTTTGGGAATGATGAATGCACCATAGGCTGCAATCGCTGAAGTCCACCCAAGAACCGGGCCGGTTTGTTCCCTGTTAAACACAATGGCGATGGTTCTAAAGGTCGAACCGTTGCCAATGCCTGTTGCTGCAAACAACAGCAAAAACAAAGCCATGAATGGCAGGAACCAGGTTTCTGGTGTTGCGGAAACGTAGGCCTGCTGGATGATATAGGCCAGACCAAGGGCTGAGCCCACCATTATAATGGAGATAATCTGGGTCACCTTAGCGCCACCCATTTTATCAGCCATCATGCCGCCAAACGGGCGAATAAGAGCGCCGATAAATGGCCCCATCCATGCCCACATCAGAGCGGATGGCCCTGCGGCATTTATGGTGTCATGGGTCATTACCCCATCCACCATAATATGCTGGAAGCCGAATACCACTTTGATTGTCAGGGGCAGGGCGGCAGAATAACCAATGAATGAACCAAAGGTCATGATGTAGATAATGGTCATTGCCCATGTGTGTTTATTATTGAATATTTTATACTGGCGCGTAAGGTTCTGCCCCACTTGCCCAGGGATCATCTTGAGCCCTAAAACCGTCAGTACAATAACAACCGGCAAAACAATCCACTTGGAAACCATCCAGCCAGAGCCGCCAATATTGGCGGGGAGCAACAGCCACAGGCCAAAGACCGCAGCAACAAACCCAATAAGCAGCATGCCCGAAATAATGGCAAAAGCGCCGATCGGGTTTGGAATGTCGGGTGATACATGCTCGTCCCGGATATTGTTCATGCCCCACCAGCCGATTACAGCAAGGGGAATAAGCAATAGCAGCCAGACAAAACCGGCATTTTGGATATAAGTTTCAGTACCAGCCGGGATCTTGCCGATCAGGGTGCCTGATGTTTGTTGCAGGGTTCTTGAGGCCCCCCCGAACAGGCCAAATGTCATTACCAGAGGAATAACAACCTGCATTGTAGTCACACCGAAATTGCCCAGTCCAGCATTCATACCCAAGGCGTATCCAAGAATTTTTTTAGGATAGAAGAAGCTGATATTGGACATGGAAGAAGCAAAGTTGCCGCCACCAAGGCCGGAAAGCAGTGCCAGTAATTGAAATTGCCAAAGTGGCGTATCAGGGTTTTGCAAGGCAAGGCCTGTTCCAATTGCTGGTATCATGAGCAGGGCGGTGGTGAACACGATTGTGTTGCGGCCACCTGCGATGCGGATGAAGAAAGTAGAGGGAATTCGCAAAGTTGCCCCGGTTAGGCCGGCGATAGCTGCCAGCGTAAAGAGTTCGGATTTCTCAAAACCAAAGCCCAGATTAATCATCTGCACTGTGATAATGCCCCAATAAAGCCAAACGGCGAAGCCACTTAACAGTGAGGGGATTGAAATCCAGAGATTTCGAGTGGCAATTTTTTTGCCTTTGGATTCCCAGAAGCTTTCGTCTTCTGGTTTCCAGTTTCTAAGATCTTGTCCCAAGGTACTTCTCCTAAAGTTTGGGTTAAGTCCGGTTATGAAAGGGCCTGTTGGCCCTCTCATTTAGTTTTAGATTTTTCGATCGTGAGTTTTGTTATAATCCGCAACAATCTGAGCAGAGCGCTCAAGATCAGCGTTTGCCCGGTCAGCGCGAATTTTCAGCAGGTCAATCTGTGCTTGCTCAAACAAGGCCTTTTCTTCTTCTTCCTGTTCGGGTGAAAACTTGAGCAGGAATGTAAGGAAAGATGCGATAATTACGACGATGCCGATGGTAAAGAATACATCGTTCCAATCCATCGCACCCTTGAACAAAAATCCGGCTGCAACCGCGCCGGCATTGCCACCGGCCCCAACGATACCTGCCACGGCACCAAGAGCTTTCTTGTTGACAAAGGGAACCACCGAATAAGTCGCCCCTTCAGCCATTTGGGTGAACAATGAAAAGATGATCAACATTGGGATAGCCAGGAAAAGGACGCTCATCTGGCTAAAGATAATCAGTGCAACACCTTCGCCGAACAGTACAATGAACAGCCAGAAAGAGCGCCCCTTCAGTCCCCAAAAGGAACCAAAGTTGTCGCCGAATATTCCGCCCAGTGTCCGGGCAAAAATATTCATCAGACCAAAGGATGCTGCAATGGCACCAGCGGTGACCAGGTTCACATCAAAATAGTCATAGAAATACAATGAGGCTGTATTGTTAACCGTTAACTCGATGCCAAAACAGGCCCCGTAGATCAGGAACAATATCCAAACCCTGCGATCTGCCATGGCCTTCCAGTATGCCCCGGTTACTTTCTCTTTCTGAGGCATTTTCCCTTGTGCCCGAAGCTCCTTGAAACTGCCGTCCGGGGCATCTTGAGTTAAGAAAAAATAGCCAATGCCGACTATGAAAATCACAATGCCGACGGCAACCATGGATAGGCGCCAGCTTTGCCCGTCGGTCAGGCCAAAACCAATTACAAATCCTGAAAAAATCAGGGGCATAACGATCTGGGTCACGCCACCGCCAAGATTACCCCAGCCGGCGCTGGTTGCATTTGCAGTTCCCACCACATTTGGTGCAAACATCACCGAAGTATGATACTGGGTAATTACAAATGCACCCCCGATCATGCCAATCATAAGCCGGAAGATCAAAAAGCTTTCAAAGCTGTTTGCCAGCCCGATCATTGCCACAGGGAATGCCCCCAGCAGCAGCAGCCATGTATAGGTCAGGCGTGGACCATAGCGATCCACCAGCCAGCCGATTAAAAATCGTGCAAAAATAGTCATCGCGACAGAACCGATAATCGTCCAGCCAACCTGCTCTTTGGTCAGACTTAATTCATCGCGAACAATAATCATCAATGGTGCAATTCCAAACCATGCGAAAAAGCAGGCAAAAAATGCAAACCAGGTCATATGAAACGTTCGTATTTGAACCATATTCACCTTGAAGAAATTTCCCCAGAGGCGCGTGGCTTTATTTTGTAATTCCATTAGTCGTCCCCTAAAATCAATCCACAGCAATGCGGAAGCAAGACTGTTGACAACAAACGACGCTATTCTAAGGGGATCCTATTAGATTTGGGTCAAAAACGCCTCCCTGGGTACAGAAACAAGGGGCGTGGAATCTTAATTTGCAGATACAACGTAAATGCGTACGCTGTACGCTTTACAAATCGCGTGTGGTCGGGCAACTTAAGTCAACCGAATTCTTGATTATTATCAATTGGATATAATAGTGCGCGTAGACGATCTTCCTGAGATTCGCCAGCTGGGGCTGTTTGCCTCTATGAGTGAAGAACATTTCGAAGAACTGATGAAAGCGGCCTATCTGCAAAATTTCCCCGCTCAGGTAGAGTTGATTGGGGAGGGGGATTCAGCTGATTTTTTGTTCTTTGTTATCGAGGGGTGCGTTGAGCTTTATGGTACTGCCAACGGTCGCGAAGGGGTGTTGGCGTTGGTGCGCCCGGTTGGCTCGTTTATCCTCGCCGCCATTATGTCTGATGCGGTTTACCTTATGTCAGCCAGAACCACAAAAAAATCCCGTATTCTGATGATTCCGGCACAAAACGTCCGTGACGCCTTTGAAAAAGATGATGGATTTGCCCGCTCCATCGTGGTTGAATTGGCCGGATATTTCAGGGCCGTGGTTAAAGAGTATAAAGACTTGCGCTTGCGCACCGGCGTTGAACGGCTGGCAAATCGCCTGATTAAATACCATGTCAGTCAGGGTGCTTCAGGAAAAGTGAAGCTTCCTTGCGACAAAAAGACCCTTGCCTCTATTTTGGGGATGACGCCGGAAAACCTTTCCCGTGCCTTTGGCACGCTCAAGGCCTATGGCGTGAGTGTAGATGGAGGCGTGGTTACGCTGGGTGATATGAAGTCACTTACAGTTCTGGCCAAGCCAAATCCGTTGATAGACGACCCCTCAACCTGATTTTTCGCAATAGGCTCGATTTATGGGCCGGTTTGGCGCACATTTCTAGCCGCAATTTTGATAATTGCTGTCCAGACAGATTTGGGCCATGGTGTTTGCCTGAATAATCTCGCTCTGCTTCATATTTGGATTAAGGTCGGACAAATAGCGCGATGCTTCAGGTTCACCCACCCTCATGGCCACTGAAAGCCACATATAGGCCAATATATTGCTCTGTTGAACGCCTTCACCATACTGATACATCAAACCCAGATTGAGTTGTGATCCTGCGGTGCCCTGTTCTGCGGCGGCCAGATATAATTGTATGGCTTCGGCGTCGTTTTCTTTTACCCCGTCGCCATACTGATACATTAATGCAAGATTGTGTTGCCCGTCAGCAAATCCCTGTTCCGCTGCAAGGCGATACCAGCGGACGGCCTCCACATCGTTTTCGGGAGTACCACTGCCCACATCGTACATAAAACCGACATTGGATTGTGCCTGAGAATAGCCCTGGTCAGCCGCCATTCTGTACCAGCGCAGGGCAGCAACGGAATCTGCATCAACGCCGTTGCCGTTTTCATACATACCCCCAAGGTTGTTCTGCGCTACTTCATGGCCCTGCTCTGCTGCCAGTTTGTACCACTTTAGCGCCAGTTGATGGTCTGTATTGACCCCGTAGCCGAAATGATACTTGTATCCCAACTGAAACTGTCCGATTGCATTCCCCTGATTAGCAGCCAATTCAAACCAGCGTGCAGCTTCGACCATATCCTTGGCTACCCCTTCGCCCACGTCATACATAAAGCCCATATAAAGCTGGGCCAGCGCGTAATTTTGCTCTGCGGCCATACGATAGAGGCGCACCGCTGTTTCATCATTAAGCTCAACGCCTTCCCCTTCATCATAACTGATGCCCAATTGAAACTGGGCGCGCGCATCCCCCTGTTTCGCCAGCGGGCGCCAGATTGAAACGGCAGTTTCAAAATCCCCCGCTCGTACAGCCGCCGCCCCTGCTTCAAAATTTTGAGCAAGCGCTGTTGAGGAGATGAGTGTAAACATAAGAGCAAAAATCAGTCCGACGGTTTTGTTCTGGGGTCCCATGATAGTTCTCGCCTGTCTTTGTTTATGGATCTGTTTAAGTGATTTTTGCGGCTTGTCAGCGCAATGTCAAATTGTGCAAAACTGATTGCGCGAATGGTTGCATATGCACAGCAGCTTCCGTCTGTCATAATTTTGAAAAGCAAACATTGAATTTCCCTTGGGTGCATCGGCATTCGCCGCTAGGGAAATTAAATTTTTTCAAGTATGCTAAACAATCGCCAGATGAATCAAATTCGTAAGGAATTTCGCTAAATGATTGTTTTCACAATAGGGCTTTTGCTGTTTTTTGTCCCTCACATTGTGCCATTGCTTGTTCCAGGGACCAAGTCTGCCCTGGTTGAAAAAATAGGCGAGAAACGCTGGAAGGGGGTATATTCTTTGCTTTCCCTTGCCGGTCTGGTGGTAATCGTTTTGGGTTGGCGGCAATATCGCGACGTTGCACCTATCGTATATGATCCCCCCGCATGGGGTCGCCACGGAACCATGCTGCTGGTTTGGATAAGTTTGATTTTGTTTTCGGTCCCCCGTTCAAAACCGGGAAAAATTATGGTGGCGGTAAAGCACCCTATGGTTGTTGGTGTTATCTATTGGTCGGTCGGGCATTTGCTGGCCAATGGAGATTTAGCTTCTGTATTGTTGTTTGGATCATTCCTTTTATTTGCCCTGATTTCGCGCATCAAAGAAAATTTTGCAGGTGACCCCAACCCCAAATTTAGAAGCTATCGGAGCGATATTATTGCCATAGGTGCCGGAACAACCCTTTATGCGGTTATCTTACTATTTGGCCATGTCTGGTTGTCGGGCGTTGCTCTTTTTTAAGCGCAGATATCAAGCGCCTGCACATTTGATGCAATGGGAAACCGAGGGATCAATCAACAGGCGGTTGAAAGCGATTTTTTCCTCGCAGGATAAGCAATAGCCAAAATCGTTGTTTTTGATGCGCCTCAATGCCTGTTTTATCCGGCCAAGGTCGACACCGCGTTGCCGATCCTGCGCTTGCGCCATGGCCTGTTGTTGCATTGCATCAATGCGTGAAACCCGCCCCACTGACTGCTGATCCAGCCGAACAGGAGCGCGCGCGGTTGCGCTGGATTTTTGCAAAACAACAAGCTCCTTTTGCGAATTGAGCAAAACACACTTGAGCTGTTCAATCTGTTTATTGTTCACCGGATAAAACTCCCTCAAGCAAAGATGAAAATTGACGAAACCATTCAATTGCTTTGTCGTGCAGCTTTGCCTATTGTGCGCCCAAAACCCTAACCTGAACAAGCAGCACACATTATGGCCGAAGATACAATTTTTTCAGAAATAGACGAAGAACTGCGCAAAGAGCGTATGAATACCCTGTGGCGAAAGTTTGGGCCGCTGGTAATTGGTACCGCTGTTCTGATCGTTTTACTGGTTGGAGCCAATGAGGGGTGGCGCTGGTATAAGAATGATATCGCGGCAAAATCCTCAGATCAGTTTTATGCGGCCATAGAGCTTGTTCAGAACGGGGACATGGAGGCTGCCAACATTGCCCTGAACGAAACC
>JAJRRJ010000023.1 GCA_024279575.1 Alphaproteobacteria bacterium
ACCAGATTAATTTCAACAACCGTCAACTTGTACGTGCAGTCAGGCTATTGCAGGCCAATGGACAAACAAACTGGGCGGAAAGGCTTATCGGGCGGCTGATTTATCAGGTTTCCACTCCGGGTGAAATGCTGTGAACGGCGCGATTGGCACAGGAAATCAATTCCCATAATCTGGCGATTTTGATGGCCAGTGTGGCCGACAGAAAGGGCATTGCACTGGATTTGTTTAATTACCCCCGAGACGGCATCCCGCAAAATGCACGGTTGGCCAGCGTCGATCTGGCCGCAGTTTATGCGGTGGCACGCCAGGAAAGTCTATTTGATGTGGATGCCATTTCACGGGTGGGTGCCAGAGGTGTTATGCAACTGATGCCGGCAACGGCAAAGGAAACCGCCGACTTTATCGGGGTATCCTATTCCCCCAGCAGGCTTCTCACTGATGCCGGATATAATGCGTTGCTTGGCTCAACCTATCTCTCGCGGCAGCTTACCCGATTTGATGGCTCGCTGATTATGGCGGCGGCGGCCTATAACGGGGGGGGCGGTAACGTCAATAAATGGATACGTACCTTTGGCAATCCAACAAGTTCCAGTGTGGACCCGGTCGTGTGGATTGAGCAAATCCCGTTTGAAGAAACCCGCAAATATGTGCAAAGGGTGTTGGCGAACTATATGCTTTATCGCGAAAGACTGGGCCATGCTGACATAACAATCGCACAAGCCCTGCGACGCATTGGCACACCTTGATCGGATTAGGTATGAATTGGGTTGAATTCTTTGCGTTGGTTGATAAGCATGTTCCCCATGTCAAGGCGCACCTTTCCCCCCGATAATTACGAGCCTTTTTCGGGGTTGCCCATCCGTGAGATTGTTGGGGCGGACGGGCGGCAAAAACTTGCAGTTCACATCGCCGGTCGCCTTGATGACCAACGGGTTCCGCTCATTTGCATTGCAGATTATTGCCGCAATATGGCCGACTATCGCAGTTTTGTACCCCTGTTTCACCATCAGCTGGAAAATGATTGGCCGGTCATTCTTGTTGACCTTGCCGGACACGGACGTTCTGCAAGCAGAAAAAATCCCAACCACTATTCAACGACCAATGATGCAAAAGATCTGGGGACTGTTTGCGCCGCCCTTGGAATTGAGCGTGCGATTTTTTTTGGTCAGGGTTATGGGGGGCGGGTCATTATGTCCCTTGGGGGGCAAAGTGCGCATTTGATTGCTGGAAGCCTGCTCATGGATTGCGCCCCGGTCATTCATGCGCCCAGCTTGGTGCGCCTGCGCGACAACCTCACCCTTATCAGTCAGATGCGGGGCAAAAAGCAATTTGGCACTATCGCGCATCAAGCCTTTGGAAAATCATATCCCGGCATTACGGACAAGGAACTTGATCAGATCATTTCGCGCACTTTTTTCTGGTCCAGGTCGGGGCGCGTCAAACCTTTGTTTGACATTACCCTGATCACGAGGCTTGCCAGCGTAAAATTTGATGATCTTTACCAGGCCCAGTGGTCGCTGTTTAATATGCTCTCCCATGCGCCGCTTATGCTCATACGGACGCAGTTGAGCGATCAGCTGACACGCACCATTTTTGAAAAAATGGGCAATTTGCGCACGGATGCAATTGAAGGGGTTATAGCAGGTCAGGGATCCCCTGCCCTTCTGGAAGGCAGTGATGAGGTAGGCGCGATTTCAGATTTCGTGCGCCATGCAAGTCGCCATGCCGGGTGTGACCCGATTGTCGCCGGGTGATTTGAGTGTGGGCGGCAATATTCAAGCCTGCGGAATTATCAAAAACCCATAAGAAATATCAAAGAGATCAGTCTTTCAGTTCTTCAGCCTGAGATATCCACTTATCCCGGTCTATGCGTCCCTTGAACGAAAGATAGTCATCCACCCAATCAATCTCGGTACGGGTCCATTGGGCAATTTGGTCAAAATGATAAATGCCCAAACCGTTCAATGTGCTTTCCAGCTTGGGACCAACGCCTTTGATCTTTTTCAGGTCATCGGCTTTTCCATCCCGTGGCGCGCTCAATGCGTCGGGTTTCTGGGTGGCTGTTGCCGATTTTTCGTCTGGAACCGCTGCAAGCGCGGGTTTATGCTGTTTTGGTTTTCCGGGGGTGCCGGGCTTTTCAGAGGTGTCAGATGGTTGCGTTTTTAAGGGAATTGAGGGCGCTGCCGGAGCTGTATCCTGAGCAACTGTTTTTGGCTTTTTGGCTGTTGATACGGCCGTCATTGGGGTGCCCACTGCTTTGGAGCCCTGAATTGAATCTGTCCCCTTCCCCTCAGCGCCATCAGTTACCTGGTTTGGTTTGAAAATTTTTGCCCGCAACACCCAGCCAATAACACAGCCGACCAGAAAGAAAATCAGCAGTAAAAGTGCCGCTTCGATAATATGGGGAATGTTTGACATCCGGATTTCCTTTATTGCTGACTAATTCGATGTGTCGGCATCTGTGGTTGCTGCTACCCAGCCCGTAAAAGCGCCAACAATCAGCGCCCCAAGCAAAAACACCCAATAGGTATCAACAAGCAAAGCGAGGGTGTCAAAAAACCCGGTAAAGTTAAACAGCATTTGTTGCTCCAATCATTTTCCGCCCTGCAATTTTCTCAATTTACTCGTCCCCAAGCTCAAACACAATACGGCGATTCAGGGCTTTTCCGGCACGCGTATCGTTTGTGGCAACGGGCAGTGTTTCTCCATAGCCCACGGCGTAAAGCCGGCTATCATCAACCCCCGCCTCAATCAAAGCAACGACCACAGCTTCGGCGCGCGCAACGGACAGGGCCATATTATCTTCAGCCGGGCCATCGGAATCAGTGTGGCCTGAAACATAAATTGGCGATTGTTCACATCGGTTCAGACTTACTGCCAGTTCAACAATGTTTCTAACTGATTCAGCAGTCAGTTGAGCGCTTGCAGGTGCAAACAATATGGTTTTGCTTTCAGTAAACCGGGCGATAGAAAGCTTGCAAATTTCCATGGCCGGAACCGTTACGATGTCGAGGACCCAGTCTTCCCCCCCCTCCCAAGTCAGCACAGATTGGCGCGCGGAATTTCCAATTTGCTCATCCAGTGCATCTCCAACCAATGTCCATTGGCCATTTTGGAAAGACAACAGGCCGGAACGAAGTTGTTCCAGCGCTTTTAGACCGGTAATGACATTGATACGGAAGTTTTTGGGGGCATCGGACATAATCTCAATGGAGTCCGTTGATGCATCACCAGCAATTTGGCTCACATAATTGGCAAACGCCTGCGCCGGTAAATTCCCCGACAGTGTCGTCAGGGTGCCATCTGTACGCAACGCATCAAACCGGTAGGCCGAATTATCAGCCAATTCAACTGGTTCAACTGGTTCAGCGGCTTCAGGAATGGCAGGTTGCTTTTCTTTTGCTATTTCATCCGTACCTGTTTCGTCTTCGGATATGACAGGTTCTTCAGGCATATCTGAAGCAGCGACCTGTATTGCATCCTCCTGAACGGGGATTGGCGCGGGCGCGACTTCAATTTCAATAACCCAATCGCCGGTGTCTACAGCGCGGGTCAATACCGCAAGAATATTGTCCTTTTCTTCAGAACTTTGCGCCAGGCCCCCAATTGTCCAGATACCATCGGCAAATTGAAAATTGCCGGAATTCAGTTTTTTCAGGGCATCCAGCCCGGCAATGGACGAGGAAATGAATGTTTCGGGGGCACCACGTCCAATAACAAGGTTCTCAACTCCCCCCTCTCCGGCGCGAATAAGGAGAAAGCGTTGCAGGGATTCGCTGGGTACTGATCCGCTCAAAGCAATCATGCCATCTGTATTTTGAGCCCGCCATGAAAAATCATAGGACCCGGCAATACTGGACTGTGTCTGGCTTTCATCTGCCTGAGAGTGGGCTGGAAGGGTGCCGAGCAGACCAAAAGACAACGAGACCAGAACAGCCGCAGCCGCTTTAAAATGATAGGAAACACTCATGTGAAAGGCCGTCCGTTTGTTTTTTGAATCAGTGCTGGTGCAACAGGTTACCCTATTCAGCAAGAATTAAAACAGGTCGGACAGGAAAATGATGCGTTTAGATAAGGGGATATCAAAAATTGCGCGCAGTTTGAGCAAAACACCAGGTGTTAGTGAAGTACAGGAAGATTATCATTGGCGCATAAGAAAAGGCCCGGACAAAATCCGGGCCTTTCCACTTGAAATAAACCTATAGGGTTTACTCGAAGTCTTTTGCAGCTTTGAACTCAACAGAGTACGCGCCGTTAGCGTAGTACTTGCCTTCAACGGAAGAAGTAAATCCACCGCCTGGTGCCCAAGCAACTTTACCTGCGCCGTAGAATACGTCATCAGGAGTTGTGTTTTCGGACCAGATGCCAACTTCACCAGTAAGTGTGATGGTTTCAGTAACATCAGCAACCAACTGAACAGCGGCCTGATAGCCTTCTGTGTTTGCAACTGTTGTATCTGTATCAAACCAGCTGAAGCCAGCATTGATTGTAACACCTTCGGTAACATCAGCAGAAGCAGAAACGCCGAAGCCGAATTCGTTAGTGGAAGTGCCTTCAACAGACGCAGCCAGTGTGAACATATCGAATGTTGCAGAAGCAGTACCCAATGCGTTCCAGTAGCTGTTGCTGTCAAATGCAACTGCACCACCGATTGTGAACATGTCCATAGTAGCTGTGATGCCAGTATGAATTTCCCAAGTGGAGATTGCACCAGTCAGGATGTCGTCAGCAGCAACAGTTACGTGCGCGTCTACACCGTTACCGGAATATGCAAGCACACCAACAGCTGAACCAAGACCACCAAGATCTTCAAGACCACCGGCTACGGAAACACCGTTGCCAAGATCAGAAGTAACCTGGATCACGTGACCACCAGTAGAAGTCTGGGCCAAAGCGCGAACGCCGGTATCAACCCAGTTTGAATGGAACAGGCCGAGCCAGTTCAAAGGTTTGTCGTCGCCCCAGTTGGCGATTGAACCTTTAAGACCAGCCATAAGAACTGTTGTATCACCAATGGATACATAAGCTTCTTCAACGCGGAAACGATCAAGCGAAGCGTTCAGTGTTTCGTTGTTATAGTCATAATCCTGATCAAAATCGAGCTTGATTGTTGCAGAAGCAGGACCGAAAGAACTGTCGGCAGTACCAACAAACTTCAACCATGCATCAACATTGCTGTCCCAGTCATTGTTAACTGTAGTCAGGACCACAAAGTCATCATCGGGGATGGTTGCATCGCCGAAAGCCTGGGAACCATTATAGTCACCAAACTTGAAGCTGTAAGCAACGCCGCCAGTGATGGACAGGCAGTTTGTGTCGGAAGAAATTGTCAGACCGGAAATGCCCAGTGCATCACAAACGTCCAAAGAAGTAAGAACGGTGCCCAGATCAGCAGCCATTGCAGCAGTCGAAAGACCAGCAGCAGCTACAGAACCGAGGATAAGGCTCTTGATTTTCATAGTTGACCTCCAAAGTCATCTTATTAAAATTGCCGGAGAATTCCGGCGGTGATCGAAACGCGAACAAACTCAGTTGGTTCTAAATTTTGTGCACGCAGCGATCTGATAAACGATCCCATGCATGGATTCGCAAGAACGAACATACGGATCAAAACTTATGGCGCAACACCCAAAACGTGAATCCGGGGATAGTTTAATCGGTTGGTGGCCAGTTGTTGCAGATTTGACACATATCCGGTTACGAAGCCTTAACAATCATTAACAAAGCACTAGCAGTCCCCGCTGCGGCCGTCATTTTCTGCATTCGTTTTGTGCGTGCATACCCTAAATCAGTAATCAACAGCGCTACAAACGCCGAAAACCCGGCATTTGCAGCAAAATGGAATCAGCAAGGATAGTTTTCTTAGTTTTGAGGAGGGGCTTAATTGGTCGGGGGCGGGGATATTGACAAAATTTTTCTGCAGGTCGCAAATACAGTTGCCCAATATTGAGGATTCAGAGGAAAACAATGCATAAATTGAAAAAAGGCAGCAAATTACTCATTCTGCTTACACTCCCCGCAATGATACTCCCTGTGACACTTCCTTCTGTGTTATTCCCTTCTGTGGCACTGGCGCAATTTCAGGCTTCTGAAGCAAAAGTGTTCGTTGACTGGCCCGATTTGCAAGTCGGGCGGGAACCCGGGTCACAATCCGAAGCCAAAGTTTACGCTGTTATTGATCACCCGATCGCCCTTTATACTATATTGGAAAACAACAGATATGGACCGGCGCTTCTGGGGACTTTTCAATGCAACAGGGAATTCACGGTGCTGAAAAGCACCAGCAACGGGTATTTTGATATCTTGTGCGTGGATGAAAATATATTTGAAGAAAAGACCAGTTCAGTTTTACGGTTTGGCGCAAACGGTACATATGGAAATTAATTTTTGCAGGCACGGCTGCAAATGGGCATCGCATACGAAGAGATAACGCATGGCATGTATGTTCATATGAAGACTTATACAAAAAAGCGAAAGTCAATCGAAGATTTTCGAAATTCCACTTGACCTAAGCGAAAACAACTCGCAATCTCCATGCTCAAGGGAGTGGGCGTCAACCCAAACGGGATTGGGTTGCGTGCAGTTTTTGCAACCCGATCACAAAATTCGGGTGTCCGGTTATTGCTTTTAGGGTAAAAATCGCGGCGAACCAAAAAAGCTCAACTTCCGTATTTGTGGCAGGTGTCTGAAAAGTTCTGACACCTTGTTTAAGAGTTACACAGGGAGAAAACATAATGGTTTTGAATAAGCTAAAAGTCGCAGCACTGGCTGCGAGCGCGTTTGTTGCATTGAGCGGCTCCGCTTTTGCGCAAACAGAAATTTCATGGTGGCATGCCATGGGTGGTGCCAATGGTGAGCGTATCGACCGGATGGCTGCGGAATTCAATGCTTTGCAGTCTGATTATGTGATTGTACCTTCTTATAAGGGCAACTACACAGAAACCATGACAGCAGCGGTTGCTGCGTTCCGTGCTAATCAGCAACCTCATATCGTGCAGGTTTTTGAAGTTGGTACGGCAACCATGATGGCAGCCAAAGGCGCTGTCTATCCGGTTTATGAACTTATGGCAGATGCGGGCGTTGAATTTGACAAATCCGTATATCTGCCTGCTGTGGTTTCCTATTATGAAGACACCGAAGGCAATCTTCTTTCTCTGCCATTTAACAGTTCAACACCGGTTTTGTGGTATAACAAGGACGCTTTTGCCAAAGCTGGCATTGAATCCCCCCCAACAACATGGGACGAATTGAACTCGGCGGCTCAGGCTTTGCTTGATAGCGGCATGACATGCGGGTATTCGTTTGGCTGGCAATCATGGGTCATGCTTGAAAACTATAGTGCATGGCACAATATTCCACTTGGCACTCAAGAGAATGGGTTTGCAGGTATTGATGCCCGCTTCACCTTCAACAATGACGCTGTGGTAAACCGTCTTCAGTCCATCGCGGACAGCCAGGAAAACGGTATTTTCAAATATGGCGGTCGTCGCGGGGATTCCCTTTCCATGTTCACATCAGGTGAATGCGGCATGTGGATGAACTCATCGGCCTATTATGGCTCAATGGTTTCCCAGGCTGAATTTGAATTTGGGCAAACCATGCTGCCACTGGATACGGACGTTGCTGACGCAGCGCAAAACTCCATCATTGGTGGAGCAACCCTTTGGGTTATGCGTGGCAAAGATGATGCCGACTATAAGGGTGTTGCAGACTTTCTGAATTACATTTCCACCGATGAAGTTCAGGCCTGGTGGCATCAGGAAACCGGATATGTGCCCATTACAACCGGTGCAGCCGTATTGTCTGAAGAACAAGGGTTTTATGTTGAAAACCCCGGTACTGACACAGCTATTGAACAGTTGAGCCTCAATGCTCCGGTGCCTAACTCACGCGGTGTTCGGTTTGGTAACTTCGTGCAGGTACGCGATATTATCAACGAAGAACTTGAAGCCTTGTGGGCCGGCTCCAAAACCGCCCAGGAAGCGATGGATGATGCCGTTGAGCGTGGTAACGAGCTGTTGGCTAAATTTGAACGCGCCAACAGCTAGGAACTTTCCTTAAGGAAAACCATCCCGGCCTGTAAAAACTATTTGCAGGCCGGGCTTTCCAAACAAACAATCGACCAATTGATTTTTAAGATGAAAGCGGCCTGATGTTAAAACGCGTACATTTTGGCACCTCGATACTGCCCTACCTGTTGGTGGCGCCGCAGATTATCATCACCCTTGTTTTTTTTATGTGGCCTGCCGCGCAGGCAATTTTTCAATCCCTGCTGATTGAAGATGCGTTTGGCTTAAGCACTGAATTTGTCTGGTTTGA
>JAJRRJ010000236.1 GCA_024279575.1 Alphaproteobacteria bacterium
TATCACAGTGGCTGAAAGCTGCTCAACGGAAGCTGAAGTTTGTTCAACCGTCGCTGCCTGCTTGGTCGTGCGTTCGCTCAAATCATTAGCACCGGCCAGAATTTCCCCGGTGGCAGATTTTAGCTCACCAGAGGTATTGCGCAGTTTTCCAATCACCTCACTAAGCTGATCGGCAACCGCATTCGTATCATTTTTCAAATCAAGAAACGCACCTTCATACTCTCCAACAACCCGTTTGCTCAAATCCATGTTAGCCAACGCCGCCAACACTGCACCGCACTCAGCAACCCCGGCCTGTACAGAGTCCAGCAGTTCCTTGGTTTCAGCCACAGCTTCATGGGTTTTGTCATCAATGGAAGCCATCACATCAATGGCATCATTGATCCCGAGTGCACTTGTCTTAAACAGCCCCCTGAGACCGCGAAGTCGGATTTTGCGGTAATAGCGCCCATCTGAAGATGCGCGCATGGCAAGAACAGCTTCGCGGGTAAATGCATCGGTCACATCAAGAAGGTGGTTAAACGAGTTAATCATCTTGCGCGCATCACCCTGCTCTTCATAGCAGGTCAATCTGGCATGGAAATCACCCTTGGAAACTGAAGCACTCACCAGGCAGATTTTCTTGAATAGTGCGCGCACTTTCATCATTTTGCGCAGCGCGTAAAATGCCAGTCCAAACTGAACAACAACCAAAACGATCGCTGTCCAAAACGTAAAGCCCAAAGCATGCCCGCCAACAGATAGAACTCCTGCGCCAATAATTGCCCAAACGGCCACATAGGCCTTAAAGAGCGAAGACGACCTATAAAGAAAGGACAAATTCATCATAATCGACACCTTTTGATTCGAGAACTTTACCAAGAAGTGCTGTCGATGCAGCCAAGCCTTCTTTGCGGTTTTTGTATTTGGCTTCCTCTTCCAGAAGCGCCGCATAAAGCGGCTTGACAGCTTCAAGAGCACCTTTGAAAGGCTTCCTGCGACTGGAATGATAGCCGGTAATATTTCCCGCCCCATCTCTTGAAGCGGTAACATGGGCAAAAACCCAATAGTGATTATCGTTCTTTGTTTTATTTACGACAAAAGCAAACACTTCATGCCCATCAGCGATCCGATCCCAAAGCAGCTTAAAAACACATCTCGGCATTGCTTTGGAACGAACAATGGAATGGGGCGCTCCAACCAACTCCTGCAGATCATATTCCGCGATATCCGCGCATAACTGATTGCAATAGGTGATCCATCCCTTTTTGTCAGTTTTTGTGACAATCAGGTCATCATCCTCCATTGTCCTCTCAATTCCCTCTGGCTGCATGGCATTTCCCCATTTGTTAGCTTTTACAAAGAACAGACTTCGCAAAATTATGCAGGAAAATACTGAACTCTACGTTAACCCTAACCCAACCAAAGCTAAAAAACCCGCTAAAGCGGCAGCCCGGTGCGCACCTTGACCGTGCGAATAGACATATTCGAATGCACTTGCGATACGCCCGGCAATCGCGCAATCAGCCGCCGGTGCAATCGCTCAAAATCCTCAAGATCACGACATACAACCCGCAAAATATAGTCCGATTGCCCGGCCATCAAATGACATTCCAGAATTTCAGGCACATCCTTTACTGCCGCCTCGAACTCCTCAAACGACTTTTCACTTTGCGATCCAAGACTGACGGAAATAAAAAACTGCATGGAAAAACCAAGTTTTTCAGCACTCAAAGTGGCCCGATAAGCAAGTACAAACCCCTTTCCTTCAAGCGCCTTGAGCCGTCGGTGACAGGCCGATGGTGACAGACCCACTTTTTCACCCAGCTTCTGAACACTTTGCTGACAATCCGCCTGCACTGCCAGTAATAATTTTCGATCAATCTCACCAATACGCGACATTTTTGCAAATCTCCCCCAAATAGATAAATAATATCGCGCAAAATGCAGGAACATCTCAAAAAAAGCAAGAAATTTTCAAACTCTCCAACCTAATATGGTGCAAAGCGCATTCACAGGAGGGCACAATGCTTGTTGGCGTACCAAAAGAAATCAAAAATCATGAATACCGCGTCGGGCTAACCCCTGAAAGCGTGAGCGAACTCATCGCCCATGGTCACAACGTAACTGTGGAAACAAGAGCTGGCGAAGGCATTGGTGCTGAAGACGCCGAATACACACAAATTGGCGCAACCATTGCACAATCAGCCACTGACGTTTTTGAAAACGCAGACATGATCGTCAAAGTGAAAGAACCGCAGGAAGTTGAGCGTAAAATGCTGCGCGAGGGCCAGATTTTGTTCACATATCTTCATCTGGCGCCTGATGTGCCCCAAACCAACGATCTTCTTGCTTCCGGCGCCACCTGCATTGCTTATGAAACAGTCACCGATAATTTCGGTGGTCTGCCTTTGCTCAAACCCATGAGCCAGGTTGCCGGACGCATGTCTATTCAGGCAGGGGCCGGTGCCCTGGAAAAAGCCCATGGGGGCCGCGGCGTTCTTCTGGGTGGCGTACCCGGAGTAGAACCGGGCAAAGTTGTGGTCCTTGGGGGCGGCGTGGTCGGCTTTAACGCAGCTCAAATGGCCGTTGGCCTACAGGCAGATGTCACCATCCTTGATCGCAACCCCATGGTGCTTGAACGACTTGATCACCATTTTGGAGCCAGCGCCCGCGTGCTTTATTCCAACAAAGCCGCACTGGCTGAAAATATCGCCATGGCTGACCTTGTAATTGGTGCCGTATTGATCCCGGGTGCAGCCGCCCCCAAACTGGTCACCCGCGAAATGCTTTCCACAATGAAACGTGGCGCGGTTCTGGCAGACGTGGCCATTGATCAGGGAGGGTGCTTTGAAACCTCCCATGCCACAACCCACGCCGACCCGACATATGTAGTCGATGATATTGTGCACTACTGTGTTGCCAATATGCCCGGCGGCGTTGCGCGCACATCCACCTATGCATTGAACAATGCAACCCTGCCCCATGTGGTAAATTTGGCCAACAAGGGCTGGAAACGGGCATTATTGGATGACAGGCATCTGGCAAATGGCCTCAACGTTACTGGAGGAAAACTGACCTGCGCTCCCGTTGGGGAAGCACAAAACATCCCCTTCATTTCCATTGAAGAGGCTCTCAGGTCCGCCAAAACCATTTCCGCATAAGCAAATCAATCAACACATGATAAAGTCGGCGTCAAAAGGCGCCGATTTTTTTGCACTAAATTATTGCGCTAAAGATTGCTGTTTGCCCCAACATCACGCTAAGAAGCCTCAAATTCAATTCCCAATATCCAGGCCAACGAGCAAACCAGATGACCAACAAAGACAACTCAACACCAACTCTGACCCCTGAAGAATTCTTCAAAGTCCGTTTTATAAATCTCTTCAAAGACCTTGGCGAAAATGCCACCAAAGACCCGGAAACCATTTGGCTCATAGGATCTCTGGCCGGTTCCATTATTGAGGAAAACCAAAAGAAATCATGGAAAGAATTCAAGCTATCCTTGTCTAAAGACGCCTATGATCGCTTGCTTGCCGCCCTGAAATCGCAAGGAAACAACCTTGCACAACAAAAGAACTTCAAGGCCGCTTACGCTGTTGAGACGCTCGCCATTTCAATCATTGCACCCACAATGAAAAAGGATGAACACCTGGCTAAGGGCAATAAACTTCTTGATGGCATGATTGGCGACGCTATTGAGTTTTATCGCAGCAAGCCCGCAACAAACAGCAAACCCAATTAATCTGGACATTGCACTCGTTCCCGATGGGAGCGCCCCCCACAGCTAACTTAACAGGCATAAAATGACCGCAGGTCTCGCTTCTTTGATCTTTATTCCGTTGCTGGCTATTTCCATGGTGCACATGCTGTGGGCCTTTGGATCAACTTACCCGGCCAAAACACAAAGAGATTTGGCGCGCACGGTTGCCGGCTTCAAAGATATTGAAAAAATGCCCCCCCGCCTCGCCTCTCTAGCGGTCTCGCTGGCGACCCTTTTTGCCGGGCTCTGGGCGCTGGCATTAACCGACCCCAACACAAGCCTGATACTCACCAGTGGCGGATTTGTTCTGACATTTTTATTTCTTGCTCGCGGACTTGTTTCCTACACAAGCTGGTGGCGCGCCCTGACACCTGAACAACCGTTCGCCAGTTTTGATGTCAAGGTTTACGGCCCCCTGTGCCTGTTTATTGCCGTCGGGTTTGGATTGCTGACAGTTCTCAGAGTGACCTAGAATGAGACCTCAATAAAATTCAGGTAATGACACTTGGCCCGGTTCGGCCCGTCACCCCGCAAATGTCGATTAATTTCGCTGCAATACCAATCAGCGGACCAAGCACTTCCTGCGTATCTCGGCTTAAATCCCCCTCTTTGGGTTCATAGCATTCAAGATATAGGCGAATTGTCGCCCCCACGGTGCCGGTGCCGCTTAAGCGCACGACAATACGCGATCCATTAGTAAAACCAACTCTTATGCCCTGCCCGGAACTTTTGGAGCCATCAACAGGATCATCATAGGAAAAATCATCCGCAAAACTTATCTCAAAACCTTCAACAACCTGCCCAGGCAGTTGTACTAACCTGCCCCTGAGGCCCTGAACAAGCTGATGTGCCAACTCACTGTCCACTTCCTCATAATCATGCCGCGAATAGTAATTTCGGCCATACCTTTCCCAATGTTCCTGAATAATTTCCTGCACACTTTGCCTGCGAACCGCCAATATATTCAGCCACAAAAGTACCGCCCATAACCCATCCTTTTCCCGCACATGCAAAGAGCCGGTACCAGCACTTTCCTCCCCGCAAATACTGATCATCCCCTTGTCCAAAAGAGTGCCGAAAAACTTCCACCCCGTAGGTGTTTCATACAAATCAACCCCCAGATCACGCGCAACAACATCCGCCGCACAACTGGTGGGCATAGAGCGGGCAATCCCCGCAATACCTTTTGCCAAACCCGGTGTGAGATGTGCATTTGCTGCCAAAACTGCCAGCGAGTCCGAGGGAGCGACATACCGGTTTCGACCAATGATCAAATTTCGATCCCCGTCCCCATCCGAGGCGGCACCAAAGTCAGGAGCATTCGAACTCATCATCAAATCATAAAGCTCTTTGGCATGCACAAGATTTGGGTCCGGGTGCTTCCCGCCAAAATCCTCTTTTGGAATAAAATTCACAACGCTTCCCGCCGGTGCCCCTATCATCCCCTCAAATATATGGCGCGCATAGGGGCCAGCAACGGCATGCATGGCATCAAAACACATGGTAAAACCACCGGAAAAAAGTTTTCTGATGGCGTCAAAATCAAACAAAGTCGTCATCAGGGCAGCATAATCCGCCACCGGATCAACCACCTCAACTTCCATTTTTCCAAGTTGATAAATGCCAACTTCAGACAGGTCCGGCGCAGGTGCCTGAACGATCTGAAATCGATCAATAATATTGGTGCGCGCATAAATGGCTGCGCTCAACGCCTCAGGGGCAGGACCTCCACCAGCGACGTTAAACTTAATCCCGAAATCGCCATCCACCCCACCCGGATTGTGACTGGCCGAAAATATCAGACCGCCAAATGCCCCCTTGAGTTGAATAAGATGAGACGCTGCAGGCGTTGAAAGCAAACCATTTTGCCCCACGATAACTTTCCCAAATCCGTTGGCTGCCGCCATTCTGACTGCCACCTGAATTGCTTCCCGGTTAAAAAACCGCCCATCGCCACCAAGCACCAGTGCCTTGCCAAAAAACTCCCCCCCAGCATCAAAAATCGACTGAATGTAATTTTCCAGA
>JAJRRJ010000024.1 GCA_024279575.1 Alphaproteobacteria bacterium
GCAACCATCATTTCTTCAATCAGACGGTTAGCCTCCTGGCGCTCAGGAACAAAAACCCGTTCAACCTGCCCCTTGGCATTCAAAACAATTTTGCGTTCAGGCAGGTCAAGGTCCAGCGGTGCGCGTTTGTCGCGGGCTTTGGCCATTGCCTGATAGGCGTTCCAGAGTGGGGTGAGAACCGTTGCAGTCAGCTCTTTGGCCTCAGCGCCGGGGTGTCCCTCAAATGCGGCCTGTGCCTGCCTGTAGCTCAACCCTGCGGCAATCTTAATCGTTACCCTGTGGAATGAGTGGCTTTTCTTTATGCCATCCTGATCTATCACCATGCGCACAGCAAGTGCGGGGCGGCTTTGATGTTCTTTCAGGGAGCAAAGGTCATTGGATATGCGTTCGGGGAGCATTGGCACCACCCGGTCGGGAAAATAAACCGAGTTGCCACGCAAGTAGGCTTCTTTGTCCAGTGGAGACCCATGGGTGACATAGGCGGCAACATCGGCAATCGCCACATAAACAATATGGCCGCCAGGATTGGATTTATCCGTATCGGGTTCGGCAAACACAGCATCATCGTGGTCTTTGGCGCTGGCCGGATCAATGGTGATAAATGGCATTTTTTGCCAATCCTCACGTCCCTTGTATGCGCTTGGGCGAACCGTGTCGGCGGCGCGCAACACGTCGTCGGGGAAACGATAGGGGATTTCAAGATTATGGAGTGCGATCAGGCTCACGGCCCCTTCGGAAAGCGGGTTGCCAACGATCGAGACGACCTTTGCCATGGGAATCATCATGCGACCTTTGGAGCGCACCTCCACTTCCACCAGATCGCCATCTTTTGCCTTGTTCAGATCATGTGGGGCAATGCGCATTTCTTTTTGCTTGCGCTCGATAGGTATCAGGCGTGCGCCGTCACGGTCATATTTGACAATGCCAATCTGGGCGCGTCGAGGTTTAGGCAGGATTTTCATGGTACGGGCAGAATAGGAATTGACGATGTCCTCATCTTTAAAAACCCGGGCAAGAATCCGCTCACCCGGCCCCGGAACTATCCGATCCCCCCGTTTCACCGAAACGGCAATAAAGGGCGGTTTGCCCTGGCTTTCCTCCCAATTTATCGGAATGGCGGTCAACGCATCCGGGTCAGCGTCGGGGGAAATGTCGAGCACGCTAACGCGGGGAAGGTCGGCGGCGCGACGCATGGATTTTCCTTTGCGCGCAATTAGTCCCTCGTCCTGCATTTGTAAAATGAGTTTTTTGAACGGCGCGCGCAAGTCGCCCTTGATGGAAAAATACCGGGTTAAATCCCTTTTGGATTTTAAGTCCGGGTTGCCCTCCATCGCTTTTAGCACCTGCTGTTTGCCGGGTAGTTGAGCGGGCGTAGTGGTGGAGGTTTTTTTTGCCATTCAGGTCAGGACTTTTTCGCTGCAGGTTTCTTTTTTTCTGCAGGTTTCTTTTTCGCTACAGGTTTTTTCTTTGCCGCGGCCTTCTTTTTCGGAGCGGCTTTTTTGCGCGCCGGTTTCTTTTTGCCACCCTTTGCCGCTTTGGCAGCAATCATTTCCAGAGCCTGTTCAAGCGTAACATCTTCAGGCTTGAGGTCCCGGGGCAGCGTTGCGTTGATTTTTCCGTGATTGACATATGGCCCATAGCGGCCATCTTTTACACTGACGGGACCGCCATCAGGGTGGTCACCAAGGGCTTTGAGGGTGCTGGCTGCGCCTCGTCGTCCGCCGCCTGCTGCTTTGGCCGCCAACAGGTCAACAGCGCGGTTCAAGCCGATGGTGAACAGCTCTTCGACGTCGGGCATGTTGGCATATTTGCCCTCATGCAGGACAAATGGCCCATAACGCCCCAATCCGGCTGTAATCATGGTGCCGCCGTCAGGATGGGGACCAACTTCACGCGGGAGGGACAAAAGTTGCAGGGCCTTGTCACAATCAACGCTTTCAGGTGTCCACCCTTTGGGCAAACCGGTGCGTTTTGCCTCCTTACCTTCGCCCATTTGCACATAGGGGCCAAAGCGGCCCGATTTGAGCACTACATCAAGGCCGGTGTCGGGGTGCGCTCCCAGAATGTTGTCCTGTGATGAGTTGTCGGCGGCTTTGCCTGTCGCCGCCTCTGACAGCTGGTGCGTATGGCGGCAGTCGGGGTAGTTTTCGCATCCGATAAAAGCGCCAAATTTCCCCAGCTTCAAAGACAAACGCCCTTTTTTACAGGTCGGGCACAGGCGGGGGTCGGAACCATCTTCTTTTGGTGGGAAAATGTGGTCGGCCAGCAGGTCATTAAGGGTATCAAGAACCTCTGACACGCGAAGGTCTTTTGTCTCCTCAATGTGGGATGAAAAATCGTCCCAGAATTCACGCAGTACTTTTTTGTAGGCAATTTCCCCGTCTGAAATCTGATCAAGCTGGGTTTCAAGTCCGGCTGTGAAATCAAACTGAACATACTTTGAGAAAAAACTTGCCAGAAATGCGGTGACGAGCCGTCCACGATCTTCGGGAATCAGGGTGCGTTTGTCCAGACGCATATAATCGCGATCCTGCAATGTGGTTAAAGTTGAAGCGTAGGTTGAGGGGCGGCCAATCCCCAATTCTTCCATGCGCTTGATAAGCGAGGCTTCGGTGAATCGGGCCGGGGGTTTGGTGAACATTTGTTCGGTGACACATGATTTAAGGGCAGGGGTGTCGCCAATTTCAATCGGGGGAAGTTCGCGATCATCTTCCTTTTTGTCACTGTTGTTTTTGCTTTCGCCTTGTACGCCATACAGTGCCAAAAA
>JAJRRJ010000237.1 GCA_024279575.1 Alphaproteobacteria bacterium
AAATTTGGGACAAAACCTCAGGGCTTTATAACCTGCAACCAACTATTCGGAGCGACTTTTGTTTCCTGACAGCAAAACTGGCTTTGGCGCAAACACGCTATCATTTGAGTTCAGGCTTTTGAGGGTGGAGCTGGTATCACGAGATTGTTTATAAATTACACGCCCCGCTTCCCCGAAAACAGTTACCAGAGTTTGTTGATCGCACGTTGAGGCAATATGTAACGCCAATTCATGCAAATGAGTTTTGCCATAACAAAATTGGCAAATTTTTGCTTTTTGCATGGCGGGCAAACCAGCGACAACCGCAACCGCATCCGTGGGCGCTTCTGCGCTTAAGTGGATGAGTTCAGATTCATCTATCGGGCATGACCCCTCGTTCGGTACAATAGATTTTGAAGCAAGCACATCGAAAATCCTTTTCTAACAGCTTGCCTGAAAGTATGACTAAAACATAAATACATTGTTAACGACCATTAACCATGTTTTTTAATGTATCAGGTGAGAAGCGGCTAAAAAATCGCAGATTAATGCTTTCCAGAAAATCAATAAAAACTCACCGGATCAATATCAACCCTCACCTGCAAATTACCCTTTGGTTTGTCCGCCCCCTCAAGCCAGAACCGCACATATCCCGACAGGTCAAACCCGCGCGCACTTTGCACCAGCAGACGCACCCTGTGTCGCCCCCGCACCATCGCCACCGGCGCATCCGCGGGACCAAACAGCTTTAATCCATCACTTTTAGGAGCCTTTTGCAGCAGGTGGCGCGCATGATTAAGCGCCACCCCATGCTCATTAGCCGAAATAATCAGCGCCGCCAATCGCCCGAAGGGGGGCAGCCCGCCCTCGTTGCGGATCTTTAGCTCATGGGCATAAAACCCCTCCCGGTCCCCGCTTATCATCGCCTTAATAACCGGGTGGTCAGGGTGGTAGGTTTGCAAATATCCCCGCCCTGATTTTGCCGCCCGTCCGGCGCGCCCCGTTACCTGTGTGAGCAGCTGAAAGGTTTTTTCAGCTGCCCGGGGGTCCCCATGGGCCAACCCAAGGTCCGCATCAAGAACACCCACAAGGGTCAGCTTTTCAAAATGATGGCCCTTGGCAACCAGTTGTGTGCCGATAATCAGATCATAATCCCCTGCCGCAATCTCCTTAAAACGCTGCCGCAACTGCGCGTTGCTCCCCATATCAGAAGACAAAATAACCCGGCGCGCGTCAGGAAACCGCACAGCTGCCTCCTCTGCGATACGCTCAATCCCCGGCCCGATCGGCACCAGCGCATCTTCCACCCCGCACGCACCACAAGTTGTTGGCCGAGGGGTTTCACGGCCACAATAATGGCACACCAGCACCCCGCGAAAACGATGTTCCACCAGCCAGGCAGCACAATCATCACATTGATATTGATGTCCGCACTCTTTGCAAAGGGTAAGGGGCGCATAGCCCCGCCTGTTCAAAAACAACAGGGCCTGCTCCCCACGATCAATGGTGGCAAAAACCTCCCGCGCCAGTTCAGGGGCAATCCATGATCCCTTTTCCGGCCCCGCTTCGCGCATATCTATGGCCTTGATTTGCGGCAGTTTGGCATTGCCATGCCGCTCCTTAACCCACACATGGGCATAGCGCCCCTGATTGGCATTGTTTCGACTTTCCACCGAGGGCGTTGCTGATGACAAAATCACATGGGCCTTGGCCAAAGATGCACGCACAATCGCCATATCCCGCGCATGATAATTCACGCCATCCGATTGTTTGAATGCCCCGTCATGCTCCTCATCCAGCACAATCAGGCCCAGTTGCGAAAAAGGAAGGAACAGTGCCGAGCGTGCCCCCACCACCGCCTGCACTTCCCCCAGCAAAACCGCTCGCCAGACTTTGGCCCGTTGCGCCGGGGTCATATCTGAATGCCATTCAGCCGGGCGCGTGCCAAACCGCGCCGTAAACCGATCAAGAAAAGAATGGGTCAACGCAATTTCAGGTAATAATATCAACGCCTGTTTTTTGGCCCTCAGGGTCGCCGCCACAGTTTCAAAAAATATTTGCGTTTTGCCCGATCCGGTCACCCCGTCAAGCAATGCCACTGATTGCCCCCCTCAAAAGCTGTCTCCAGTTTCTTTACGGCCTGTTGCTGATTTTTATTCAATACCGGGGGGGCAAAATCAGGGTCTGGAACCCCGACCAATTGCGGGGGGGGCAGTTCTACACGGCGAAGGGTACCTGCCTTTACCAGCCCCTCAATTACTGAAGGGGACACCCCGCTTTCCCCCACCAGCGCCGTTTTTGTCCAGGCAAATCCACTTGCTAATCCACTTGCTAATCCACCGGGAAAATCAGCGGCACCATCACTTTGTTGCTCCATAACCTCCAAAACCCGCGCCCGCGCCGGAGTCATACGCTCCGGCTCATGGCCGCTAACCTGATATCCGATTATTGACCGGGCCGGATCCAATGCCTCGCGTGAGCGCAGCACAGCACGCAACACCATTCCCGGCCTTGCCAGTGTATATCGCGCGACCCAGTTCACCAGTTGCAACAATTCTTCGCTTAAACGGGGCACATCAAAGTTAAGCAAAATATCCTTGAGTCTGTTGTGAGCGACCTTGTCCTTAGGCTCCCCCCACACCACTCCCATTGTTTGGCGCGGCCCCAGCGGCACCATAACGATTGAACCCCGCGCCACCTTGATGCCCACCCCCACCCGATAGGAATAGGGGCCCTCAACAGCGACCCCCAACATCACCGCAACGATATCCCCTTCCCCATATGTTTTTAACGGCTCGCTCATTGCTCAACCTTAGTAAGACCCAAAAAATAAATCCAACAACAATTTTGCTTTTGCTAAAACTTTGCCGCTAAACTTGTCCCTATGAGTGATTTTGCCTTTGCCACCGATGAAACCACCCGCACCCAGATCAATAACTGGCTGAGCGCCCTTGGTTCCATGCGCCGCCTTTCCAACGCAACCCTGTCCGCCTATCAGCGTGATATTGCCCAGTTCACAACATTCCTGACCGCTCATTTTGCGCACCCCGTTACACTTAAAACCCTGCAAAACCTGCGCCCCGGTGATATTCGCTCTTTCATGGCCATGCGCCGCCAAAAGGGTGTTGGTCCACGCTCCCTTGCCCGCCAGATATCTGCCCTCAAGAATTTTTTCACCTTCCTTGAACGTCAGGAACTGGTGAACAATCAGGCCCTGCACCTGATAAACTCCCCCAAAACTCCCGCCTCACTGCCCAAAGCACTCACGGTACACGAAGCCAAAAACACCATTTCTGCAACCGGCGACCTGGAGAACCGTCCATGGGTTGCTGCGCGGGACATGGCGGTTCTTTCCCTTTGTTACGGGGCGGGATTACGCATTTCAGAGGCCCTTGGCATTTGCGCGCAAGACCTGAATGAGGGCGCATTGCGGGTGAAGGGCAAAGGCAACAAAGTCCGCATGGTACCGCTGATTGATCCGGTGCGCCAGGCTATCCGCCTTTATCTGGAAAACTGCCCATTCGCCCCCCCGGGGCATGAACCCATATTTCGGGGCGTGCGCGGCGGTGTTCTTTCCCCCCGCCTGATTCAAAAACGTATGGTGCAATTGCGCGCAGCCCTTGGCCTGCCCCCTTCCGCTTCACCCCATGCCCTGCGTCACTCTTTTGCCACCCATTTACTTGGCAAAGGGGGTGATCTGCGCACCATTCAGGAATTACTGGGCCACGCTTCACTTTCCAGCACCCAGATTTATACCCGCATGGATACAGAACACCTGTTAAGCGCCTTTCAAAAAGCCCCCCCACGGGCCTGAAAACTCCCCTTGGTTTTGTTGTTCTATTCCCTCTATCTAGACAAGGGGAAAGATTGACAAAAGCTCCGCCATATTCTTAAAATATAATGACACCATTCCATTAAGTAACTTGTTCAAGTCTCAAATATTGAAACCATACTAAACAGCATTGGAGCACCCCGTGGCATTTAAAAAAATAGTATTGAAAAGTAATCTGGGCAAATTTGCATTGGCACTGGCCATAATCGCCCCGTTTAGCATCACCCCCGCT
>JAJRRJ010000238.1 GCA_024279575.1 Alphaproteobacteria bacterium
GACTGCCCGCGATCGCTGGAGTGACAAGGTCCAGGGCATTGATGCGGGGGCAGATGATTATGTAGCCAAGCCTTTCCATATGGAAGAAATTTTGGCGCGTTTGCGCGCGCTGGTTCGTCGTGCTGCAGGACATGCTTCAAATGAAATTGAAATCAAGGGTGTGCGTATGGATGTTGCTGCGGGCCGCGTTACGGTCCAAGGACAGGCCTTGCGCCTGACTTCCCACGAGTTTCGACTTTTGGCCTATTTGATGCATCACAAGGGTAAGGTTATTTCCCGCACGGAATTGACTGAGCATTTATATGATCAGGATTTTGACCGCGACTCCAACACTATTGAAGTGTTTGTTGGCCGGTTGCGTAAAAAATTGCCCAAAGATTGCATTGAGACCGTGCGCGGGCTTGGTTATCAGATTACCGATAATTGATGCAAAAAGGATCAATTGCAGCGCGATTATTCTGGCTGTCAGCCGCTTGGCTGGTTGTTGCTTTGATTGCAACAGGCTTATTGCTTTCAGAGCTTTACTCGCGTGCGTTGGAGCGCTCTCAGGCCGAAACGCTGAATTTTAATCTAATCACCCTTGTTGAAAGATCTGTTGAAGCAGGTACACCCACCGCATTGGGAGTGCAGGCACCAAACCCGCGATTTAACCGATCCGGTTCCGGGTGGTATTGGCAGATTACCAACCCGGAAGGTGAGTTGTTAAATCTTTCCAATTCGCTCGTGGGAGAAAGTTTTTCAATGCTTGATGAAACCTACGATGAAAATAATTCACGTGTTGGAAATGCGATGGATGATGCAGGCCGGCATCTCAAGGTTATTGAAAGAAAGGTTGAGTTTCAGGATACGCAGTTGATCGTTACAGTCGCAGGTAATCTTGATGACATTGCTCAACTCACAGGGCAGTTTCGAAATCAGGCTTTTGTTGTTTTGGGGGCAGTTGGCGTTATGCTGGCGATTATGAGCGCCATTGTGGCAAGGGTGGCGTTGCGTCCGGTCGGTCGTTTGGCTCGAGCAATTGAGCGGGTACGTTCTGGAGAGGCACAAAAAGTTGAAGGCAACTACCCGCAAGAACTTACCCCTTTGGCGGGCGAGTTAAACGAATTACTCAGATCTAATACACAGATTGTTCAACGGGCAAAGAGCCAGGTTGGCAATCTGGCGCATGGGCTGAAAACACCGTTGGCAGTGTTGCAGAACGAAGCCGAAATCAGCTCCAAAAAGCTTCCGGTAATCGTAAAATCTGAAGTTAAAAAAATGAACTCGCAGGTAAAAATCTATCTTGACCGTGCTCAGATGTCAGCCCGCTCCGCGATTGTTGGCAGCCGCGCAAACACCGGGGAGGTGATTGCTCGACTGGTTCGAGTGATGCAAAAGCTACATTGCGAACGAAAATTGAGTGTAGAACTGGAAGGAAATCACGCTATTTGGTTTCGTGGAGAAGAAAGCGATCTGGAAGAAATAGTGGGAAATTTACTGGACAATGCGTGCAAATGGTCAGCAAAGGAAATAAAAATTCTGGTTGGTACAAAACGACTGAAGGGACAAAAATTTGCCACTATAACCATTGAAGATGATGGCGCAGGCCTGAGTGAACTAGAAGCTGAATCAGTGCTGAGGCGAGGTGTGCGGCTGGATGAAAAAACAGCAGGAAGCGGATTGGGCTTGGATATCGTCAAAGAACTGGTTGACATTTATGGCGGTCAGTTGAAGTTGGACCGCTCAACGCTTGGTGGATTGCGGGCGAATATTTTACTTCCAACAACACGCTGAATTGGGTGAACACTTGTGAAAAAAGAATTTTCAATCCAGGTTTTGGTTTTTATTGCTGCATTGTTGGCGGTGTCTGCGTGTTCAAGAACAGTGCCAACCCGGCAGGCGAGTATACAAATGCCTCAGATTGAATCTCCACAAATAGATCTTCCCTCCGCCGCCGATTCCAGAGAGATCGCCATATCGGATTTTGTGAATACCAGCGCAATTTCCATTTTGAGTGAAGCTGACCGGTCCAAAGCTGCCACTGCACAATATAATGCGCTGCAGTTTGGCCGCCCAGGCGCCCCCCGGATATGGAATGGGTCCAATTCCATAGTTGGAAAAATCCTTGTTGGCCCCTTTGTTAAGGAAAACAATCAGGATTGCCGTAGTTTCGATCACACAGTAATTGTTAATCAGGTGTCATACAATCAGAAGGGGATTGCATGTAGAACTCCCGATCTGAAATGGGCGGTTTCAAGCTTGGTTAGCTAGTTCAAACAGCTTCATATTACCCAGTGAAAAAAAGCCTTTATTTACCTCATGCGATTAGTGTTGTGCGGGAAACCGTTTCCTTCTTACACTGCGTATCTGGTCAGCATCGATGTCTTTCCTGAAAATCAAAGCAACTAAAGCAAAGCCTGTATTAAAATCCGCTTCATTACCGGTTGGCGAAGGTCGCGCAGATGTGAAAGAAATTATTGAAGCTTTACTTGGTCCGGTTTTAACTGACAGTTCTGAGTTTTTCCAGTCCCGCGGTGTTATTGAGCGCTCTGAGGCGCGTGCAGTGTGGACGTGGCTTGAGCGCGATTCGGACAAAAACCTAAACGCGGAAGCATTCGCAGCAATTGCCCAGGGGGCAACTTGGCAAGAAAAAAGTCGCCTATCAATCAAGATTGCTAATTTAATCGCTGCAGGAATTTCGGCTGCACAACAAAATCCTGATGTTGCGCGACGCATTCAAATTCAGTTGGGCGAACAAGAAGTTTTTGATCACCTGGCACATATTGAAGTTGCTTTCCGTCATCAGCAGCTTTTGTCAAAATCCGTCGCCTTTGGCCAGGCAATCAATGGTGTGCGTGATGAAAATTCGCTAAAATTGGCTTTACAGACTTTTCCGGTTGATGATCCTGCAGTGTCCGCGCTGATGATGCATGCGGCAATTGGACAGGTCCAAAATCCCAACAGATTGATCAATGTGGTTTTGGAACTTTCCGATGGAAGCTCTCAGCGTGCAATTACTGCCTCAGGGTATGCCCCGGTGGTAGAGGGGGTGATTGCCCATGCGCAAGACCAGCTTTCCAATTTTACAGCAACGCAAACACGTTTTGCAGATATGGATCTGACTTGCCGGTCCCTTGGCCGCTACCACAGGCTTATTCGCGCGGTGACCAGTATAACTGAAACCGATAAAAGCTCACAATGGGCAACTGCAGTTTCCATGCTCATTCGCCATATGTCTGAGTTGATCGAGCCGCGGCTGATGAAAATTGATGCAGATATTCGTCAATCTCTGCGCAAAACCCGTTCGGGTCCCGACCGGCTTGACTCAGACCTCCTGCTTGACGCGTTGAACGGCCTGTATCTGCTTGCCGCTGTTCGTGAGGCGCTGGATTCTCTGGCACTTAATTCGTTAGTAAAAAGCCTTTGGAACGATATTGGCAAAGCGTTGGAGATTCTTATCAGTCGAAACCTGGATGCATTTCGCAATGATCCGGAAAATGACATTTTGGCCCAGCGTCTAAACACAGGCATTAAAATGGCAGAAATTCGCTTCAATCCTGAATATGCAGACATAATGGCCCGTGCGCGCGATGGAGCATCAAAGCGGGCCGCCGGTTAGATTAACTCTCAGGTGTCTCAATTCTAGCGTGGGTTGCTGCGGTGCCGTGTCGAACGATCAAAGACGTTTGGTTGCCGCTAATTGATGTGTCAAGCAATGCCAGAGCCGTTGATCTATCATTTGTATCAATTTCAAATATTGAACCGATGGCGGCTAAAGGCGAAGATTCCCCATGATCGCGGAAAACGAAATTTCCAACTTCAACACCAAAATTGCCGGAAAGTTTTAGCCGTACAATATGTTCTTTGCGTCCAAAGCGTCCTGATAAATAAGAAGGAGCTTTTCCTTTGTCGTCATTAGTCAGGGTGGA
>JAJRRJ010000025.1 GCA_024279575.1 Alphaproteobacteria bacterium
CACCAGTAAATCGGCCTCAAGCTGCCCTGTGGGGGATTGACCAAAAATATGCAGGCCATCGCGAATTTGTGCCTCTTTCAATTCACACAAAAAATTGTCGATATTGCCCAGGGATTTTTCATCATTTCCCGAAGAAATATCGATATCCCTGTCCAGCGCATTGTCGGCGGCAAAATTCAGTATGGTTTTTTTTAAGGCCCCAAGCCGGCGCTGGTCCATCCCCGATGCCGCATAATATTCGTCAAGTAATTGCTCCAAATCCTTTAACGGGCCATAGGTTTCGGCGCGCGTTAAAGGGGGCACAAGATGATCAATTATCACCGCGCCGGTGCGTCGCTTTGCCTGCGTTCCCTCACCCGGATCATTGACAATAAAGGGATAAAAATGGGGTATTCCACCCCATAGAGCATTGGGATAGTCACTTTCATCAAGGGCCGTTGCCTTACCGGGCAGCCATTCAAGGCTGCCATGTTTGCCATTGTGGATAAGCGCGTCCGCATTGAACACATGGTTCACCCAAAGGTAGGCTGCAATATAGGCATGGGGGGGCACCAGATCGGGGTCATGGTAACTTGCCTCTTCGTTCCGCTCATACCCGCGGGCGGGTTGAAGCAGCACAACAACATTTCCCAGATCAAGTAACGGCAAGTGAAAGCCATTTTTGCGGCAAAAGGGATCATTTTCTGGCTTGCCCCAACGGGTATGAACCTCTTTGCGAATTTTTTCAGGAAGCTTGGCAAATAGTGATTTATACTCAGCCAGCGAAAAAACCGCCCCGCCAATTCCGCGAAGGGGAACAGCATTGGTTGGCCCGGTCTGGAGTTTTTCAATTAGATCATTGCCATTTTCTGGCAAATTACGCACGTCATATCCTCCGTTTTCAAGCGCACGTAAAATCCCATGGGTAGAGGCGGGGGCATCATAGCCCACCCCATTGGCAATGCGCCCGTCGCGTATGGGATAGTTGGCCAAAACAATGGCCACTTTTCTTTTGTCCGGGCTTTGAGCGCGCAGCCGCATCCAGCCTTTTACCAATGTTACAGCACGCTCAATGCCTGCGTGTTCGGGTACATAGGCTGACAAAAAACATTGTGCGCTCTTGTGCCAAAACGTCTCCTGCTTGTGACCAACAATCAACGCGCCTATTTTTCCATCAAGCTCGGGTAATACAATCTGCATGGCAAGGTCTTTGGCACTCAGGCCCTGAATATCCTTTTGCCAGAGTTCTTTTGCCCGCCCTCCCTGGATCAATTGCACAATTGGTGCATTGGTTTGAGAAAAAGGGTTTTGTTTATCCCTGATACCATCCAGCCCAAGGGCAAACCCCGTAAGGTTCAAAATGACACCGGGCGGGAACTGTTTGAATGCGGAGCGGACAAAGCGGATACACGCCCCCTCTTTCAAGGTGGAAATCACCAGCGGCACCGGTTTTATTTTACTTTTCTGCAAAGCAAAAATCAGAGCTTCAAGGGTCGCTGTTCCTGCCCCCTCCAACGCCGCGCGATAAAACAACAAGGGCACAAAATCCTGCGCACCCACTAAATTTTGCCGGTTTGTAAACTGCCGCTTCATTTCCTCATCATTGATGATCCCAATATCCGGCCACCAAAATCCAAACCTTGCGAACGGCGAAATATCTTTTGTATTTAGGGGGTGGTCCGCAACAATATCCATGCAGGCTTGTAAAAACCTATCCATGTTGTCAGGGCCACCTGCAATGAACAGGCCATGCAAATAACGCCAGGTATTTTCATCCACACTGGAACGGACCAAAAGATCAGGGTCGGGAATAGCATCCCCGGGGAGAAGTATGAGCTTTTGCCCGGTGCGCGCCGCTAAAGCGCACAATTCATCCACCCCGTATTGCCAGTATGACGCCCCTCCCAGCAGTCGGATAACCACCAGTTTTGCATGGGAAACAGTTTGTTCCAGCCACAGGTCAACCGACATATTGTGGGAAAGACGCATGGTGTTCGCCAAACGCATGTCGTTGTTTGCCGCTCTATCCATTGCGCCAGCCAGTGCGAACATCTCACTATCGGCGGCGGAAGCAAAAACTATTTTTCCCGGACTCTGTCCCAGGTCGATCGCCTCCCCCTCCTGTTGCAACGCACCTGCATGGGCGGCCAGAAGATGCATCAACTGGCTTCGCCCGTGCGCAGGGTGGATTTTATTGCGCTGGCATCAAGCGGGCTTTGCCCGATTACCACCAATGAGGTTTGGCGAACTTCGTCCGGCTTCCAGGGGCGGTCAAACCAGGTGTTAACGCGCGGTCCAACGGCCTGCACTGCCAGGCGAGCGGCGCTGCCCTCAATAGCGCCAAACCCCTTCAGACGTAGGACATCATGCGCAACAATTGCTTTCTGGATTGCTTCAACCAACTGCTCCCGACTTCCTGAGCCATGCATAGTGAAAGAAAAACTGTCGAAATCATCATGCTCGTGGGGCACACCATCATGATCTTTTTCATGATGACTTAAGCGGTTGTCTATATCAGTTTCGCTAGCCAAGCCCATCCCAAGAAGGGCGGCAATATCAAGGATGCCATTTTGAGTTTTGACAATCGTGGTGCCGGGGCGCACATGGCGGGCCAGTTCATCCTGCACTTTTTGCAGATGAGGGACAGATACCAGATCAGTTTTGTTAAGCACAATAATGTCGGCGCAAATCAACTGATCCTCAAACAACTCCCCTAAAGGGGTATCATGATCCAACATCTCGTCGCTTTTTCGCATGACATCCAGAGCTGCTTCATTGGCAGCAAACCGCCCCTCACTCAGGGCCGCCGCGTCAGCCACTGTAACAATGCCATCTATGGTGATTTGCGCTTTTATTTGTGGCCAGTTAAAGGCGCGTACAAGGGGTTGAGGCAAGGCAAGACCCGAGGTTTCAATGATGATGTGTTCAGGGGGATTTTCGCGCGCCAGCAAAGTTTGCATGGTGGGAATAAACTCGTCGGCAACTGTGCAGCAAATGCACCCGTTTGCCAGCTCGATCATATCCTCTTCGGTGCAATTTTCATCACCACACCCGGCCAGAACTTCCCTGTCCACCCCCACATCACCAAACTCATTGATAATCAGCGCAATGCGCTTGCCCTGCGCATTGGCAAGCACATGTTGGATCAAAGTGGTTTTACCAGCGCCCAGAAAGCCGGTAATTATTGTGGTTGGAATTTTATTTGTCATCTAAGCCAGCTTCAGTTTGTTGACCACGGTAAAGGATTTTAACGCGTTGGTATTCCCGTGGCGTTTCAGCAACCAGATAACACCAAAGGTAAAGAGCGGCTCAATGACAACCAGGGGCAGATAGGATACTGCAAACAATGCCCATGCTTGAAATGGTGTTGCAACATTGGCAATTGAGAGCCAGATGCCCACCATGGTGACAACGCCTGCATAATATATGGCATCAAATTTTACGATATTGACCCACCCCACACTGGCAGCATTTTTCTCCCGAAAGAACCGCTTTCCAAACAGGGCGTGGGCGGCCACCAATGGCAATATCAACGAAAGGGAATTGACCCCGATATGCAGCATATCAGCTGGTTCAAACAATAATGCCTGCAACAGCAAGCCGATGGCAAATCCAAAAAGTGTCGGCAAAAATCCAAACAGCAAGTACACCGCCGAGGCCCCGATCAAGTGTAACTCTGAAGGACCAACCGGCATATGGAAAGACTGCATCAATGCAGAAAAGAAAATGGCAGCCAATGCGCTTTTTAGAGCCAGTGCCGGCTTGCGAACAAGGGCTGTTGTGCTAGCGGCCAGAATTGCCAGGGTACCAATATTTGCACCCGATGTTTTGATGGCATCAAGAATGCCCAATTGAATATGCATAACCTAATCCTTTAGTTTTATTATTATCAAGCGCGCTTTTTACAGCTCGAATTTTTTCATATTTCTTTGATTTGCCCACCCAAAAACCACCCCCAAAACCACCCAGAATGCCAGCGAGGCAAATAGAGCATTGGCAGCAAATGTAGACGCCAACAGAGCGGGAACATCAGATTGGGTGGGTGGAGCGATAGGGGCGCCCACCAGATGAGGAATGAGCAACAGGCCAATGGCCACAGGTATTTTTATTGCAGAAGAAAACCTGGCCAAAACCAGTAACCCGCCCCCCGTGCTGAGCACTGTTCCCCACCACCAAAACTGGCGGGTGCCTAAATCTGCAGCTTCCATTCCGGGCAATTCAGGCGCAAGACCAATGGCGGGCATCAGGGAAAAGGTCACAAAACCAGCCAGACCCCACATAATCCCGTTTGCAACCGTGATTTGAAGATTTGTTAAAACCGATACGCCGACCAAAAGAAAGGCAAAGCCAAGGCTTACCAAAAGGGTGGAAACAACCGTATAAAACAATCTTTCAAGCCCTTCCTGAGGCATCCAGTTTTGTTCTACCCGTGTCGCCTCCAGATCATGGGGGTGGTCAGAGTTGGCCTCCTCCTCGCCAGTATGTGGATGGGGCGCACTCTCCAGACTTGTTTGTGGGATCAAAAGAACCTGCGGGGCTTCCCCCTCCCGGACCTCCCCCGATACCCCGGACATCTGCCTACCTGCCGGATATTGCATTTGTTCTGTTACTTCGTATTGCTCCGCCTCAAGGATGAGGGGGACAACCCGCCACTGCTGAATGGCAGCAGAGAACAGCCCTGCCACGGTGCCAGCAAGCACCGCGGCGAAGAAAAACCGCCGAAACATTTCCATTTTTTACATTCCAAATTGAGATTTTAGTGGCAGGGAAAGCCAGTGGAATGACGCGAATCGTGGGCACCATTGTGCACAGCCAGATCGCTGGCAAAGCCTGCACCAACAATCAAAGAAAGGCCGAGAAACAGGGCCAGAGATCCTGCAATAAGTCTTTGGGGAATGGAAAGGGATTGAGTTTGTGCTACAGTATTCATTTGGTCTACACCCTCCGTGTGACGTTGATAAATGGGCTTAATGCCCGGGTTCTGGAAGGCAGGTCTCCTGGCTTATGATGTCTTTGGGCGCTCTGCTTCCCCTTCCCGGCAAAGTGCCAGTGGACAAAAAGCAAAACTCATCACTCACAGTTGCGGGGGCAGCCACGGTTTCGGTCCCTGATGGGTACGCCTCACCGTGTTCCCTATTACGCCTCTTGCCCGAATCTGGGGTTAAGGCACCATCCAAATTTACCGTGACACGGAACCGGCGACGTTGGCAAGTATGTTTTTACCAACGCCTGATTTCAGGCGCGACGTAGAGTAGCGCAAAAAAAGCAATACGAATTTGCTCAATGGTCCACCCTTACCCGATTGCGCACAACTCAGCGGATAAACCTATACAGGGCGCATTAGCTGTTAAGGCAATTTGAAAGTGCTTTCGCTATATTTTCCATGAGTTGAATATATTGGGCGGGGCCAGCGGGCAGATCTGCTCCCAACGGGTCAAGTTCATGCCCCCTTGCTGTAGTTCCTTCAATAACCAGCGTGACGGATTTTTGATCAAACTGGGGTTCTGAAAAAACACACGCCACATTCAATTGCGCTATCAGGTCACGAATTTTTCGGATTTGGCGTGGGCCGGGTCTTTGATTTTCACTGGCAGAAATTATGCCCACAATATTGAGAGCAAATCGGGTTTGAAAATGGGCATAGGCATCATGAAACAGAATGATCGGGCGTGTTTGAAATGAGGTCAGGTCTTGTGCAATACGGGCCTGCATATCCTTAATTTCATTTTGGTAACTTTCGGCATTTTCATTGTAATATTTTGCATTTTCAGGGTCAAAGCTAACCAGCGCTCGCATGATATCATCTACCATTAAAACTGCAACTTGAGGGTCCAGCCAGATATGGGGGCCCAGCCCGCTCTCAAATTGTTCAAATCCGATAATTTCAGCCCCTTCAGCCAGATTAAGCAGAGAATTTTCCAGAGAAGTTTCAAGATCGGGACCAATCCAGAAAACCAGGTCAGCAGCTTGTAACCTTGTCGCCATTGAGGGTTTAAGAGTAAATGTATGGGGAGAAGTTAAACCATCAATCAGCAGTTCAGGTTCGCCAATTCCATCCATCACAGCGCTTACCAATGCATGTAGGGGTTTAATGGAAACCACGACATTGGGCGGGTTTGCACGCGCACCGGCACTGCCGAAAAGCACCAGTAGCGGGAGGATAACCAACATCCATTTCGAAGGCTTTGACATACACATTTCTTCCGTTTAATGTTATTACATTACATCATGCATTTTTTGGATCGGTGCGCAATGGAATTTCTGCATAATTTGTTTAGTTTTATCCCGTCACCCCACAACCACCGTTGCGCAATTTATTGGCTTGGGGAAACCGGATGAATAAAAACACGCAACGGGAAATTCTGGTTTCCGGCCTGGGAATTGGGGTAAAACAGGGCCAACGCTGGCGAATTAGGGGCGTGGACATTTCCATATCCCGTGGGGAGATCGTTACGTTAATCGGGCCAAACGGTTCTGGAAAATCCACAGTCGCAAAAATTATAACCGGCGTCATTTCGCCAACTGCGGGACAAATCATAAGGGCCGACAATTTACGGATCGGATATGTGCCGCAAAAGCTGGAGATTGCGCAAACACTCCCCATAAATGTGACGCGGTTTTTATCTCTGACCAAATCCCACTCGCCCCAAGAAGTGCGCAAGGCTCTTGAAATGCTGGAGGTTTTTCATTTGAAAAATGCGCCGGTACAGCAGCTTTCAGGGGGCGAGTTTCAACGGGTTTTGTTGGCCCGCGCAATGATTTTGGCCCCTGATCTTTTGGTGCTGGATGAGCCGGCACAGGGGGTGGATTATGCCGGGCAGGGCATTCTTTATGCTTTGGTGGAGCGTTTACGGGAGCAAACCGGGTGCGGCGTTTTAATGGTGTCCCATGACCTGCATGTGGTGATGGCGCAAACGGACAAAGTCATTTGTCTGAACGGGCATGTATGTTGTTCAGGCAGCCCTGACGTGGTTGCTGGCAGCCCTCAGTTCCTTGAATTATTTGGTCAGGAGGCGCAGCAAACACTTGCCCTTTATCGGCATGAACACGACCATGCTCATCTGCCGGATGGTGAAATTTGCAATCACAGCACAACTCTGGGGGATAGTAAAAAAGGGGCATCCGATGTTTGATGATTTTTTGGTACGCGCCCTGGTTGCCGGCGTCGGACTGGCTTTGATCGCGGGGCCATTGGGGTGTTTTGTGGTCTGGCGGCGCATGTCTTATTTTGGGGAAACGATGGCCCATTCGGCCCTGCTGGGGATTGCCTTGTCCATGCTCTGGGGGGTTAATTTGATGCTGGGGGTTTTTGTTGTTGGCGCGTTGGTGGCCATTGCATTGCTAATTCTGGAACATAATCAAACCATTTCTATCGACGCTCTACTTGGAATTCTTTCCCACTCCACGTTGGCGGTTGGCTTGGTTTTACTCTCCCTCATGCCATGGGTCCGCGTGGATATTATGGGCTTTTTGTTTGGTGATATTCTTTCAGTTTCACGACTGGATGTGTTGATAATTTATATTGGCGGCGCCGTTCTTTTGGGCCTGTTGATCTGGTTTTGGCGACCGCTTTTAGTGGCCACTTTGAGTGTTGAACTGGCTCAGGCCGAGGGATTGAACCCACGGCGGGCGCAAATCATTCTCATGCTGTTGCTGGCCAGTGTCATTGCAATTGCCATGAAACTGGTGGGAGTTCTTCTTATTACATCTTTGCTGATAATTCCGGCTGCCACTGCCCGGCGTTTTGCGACCAGTCCCGAACAAATGGCTCTGATTGCCGCTTTGCTGGGAAGTGTTGCAGTGATTAGTGGTGTATTTGGGTCGCTAACATGGGATACCCCGACAGGGCCAAGCATAGTTGTTGCCGCATTAATAATTTTTCTTGTCTCCATTTCCCTGCCTGCCCTTGGGGGACGAAGAAAATGACATCGACAAAACCCCTCACCGCAAATCAACAGCTTGTACTTGGTGTTCTTAAACGTTCGCCCTCCCCGCTAAGCGCCTATGATATTTTACACAGGTTGCGTAATAAAGGACTTAAGGCACCGTTGCAGGTTTATCGTGCGCTTAAGGTTCTTGTCGATTTGGGGATCACACACCGCCTGGAAAGCCTGAACGCATTTGTTGCCTGTTCTGGGGAAAATTGCCGCCAGGCGGGCATGAGCGGATTTATGATTTGCAACTTGTGTGGCAGGGCGCAAGAATTTTATAATCGCCAACTGAATGATAAACTGCAATCCATTTCAGCAGATCAGGAATTTGTGGCAAGCCATACAGTGGTGGAAAGCAGCGGCATTTGCGCCCAATGCAAAAAAACACCCGTAAACTGATTTAGTTTTGTTTCAATCAGGCAAGAAAGCAGGCAACGCGCGTATCACCAATTACGCGCATTTCCGGCCGCTCAACCTTACATTGGTCTGAGGCAATGGGGCAGCGGGGATGGTAGGCGCAGCCACTTGGGGGGTCGATCGGATCTGGAATCTCTCCTTTTGGTGGAGCAACCTCACGGCCAAACCCGTCAAGCCTGGGGGCCGCTTCAAGCAACATTTGTGTATAGGGATGTTTGGGACTGTCAAACAAGACTTCTTTGGGGGCCTCTTCAATCAAACGCCCCAGATATAGAACGCCAATCGTATCGGCCATATGTCGCACGATCGTCAGATCGTGGGAAATAAACAGATAGGTCAGTCCAAATTCTTCCCTGATGTCACTCATCAGATTAAGCACCTGGGCCTGAACAGAAACATCAAGGGCTGAAGTTGGCTCATCGCAGACAATCAGATTTGGCTCGGCGGCAAGCGCTCGGGCGATACATATGCGCTGGCGCTGTCCACCGGAAAATTCGTGGGGAAATTTTGAAATATCGCTGGCTGAAAGCCCCACCTGCTCCAGCAGTTTTTCCGCCAGTCCATCAGCATTTTTACCGCGGGCAGCAACCGGTTCAACAATAATATCGCTGACCTTCCAGCGTGGGTTAAGGCTGGCATAGGGGTCCTGAAAAATCATCTGAATGCCAACACGCGTTTTATTGACTTTTGTCTTGTCTGTTTCACGTTCCAGATCGACGCCGTCAATCTGCACCGACCCGCCGGTTGGGGGTAAAAGTCCGACAACGATTTTTCCGATGGTGGATTTTCCCGAGCCGCTTTCCCCGACCAACGCATAAACACTGTTCTTTTTAATACTAAAACTAACGTCAGACACAGCCTGCAAAATTGCCTTGCTTTTACGTTCGATTACCCGGTTTAGCCAGGGTGGTGAAACGTCAAAATCACGAGACAGGTTTTTAACTTCCACAAGATTGCTCATGACTTTTCCTTTCCCGCATACCAGCAGGCAGCGCGTCCGTTCCCGGCACTTATATCCGGGTAAGGGGCACTTTTGCATTTCTCTTTTGCGATGGGACAACGGGGATGAAACGCGCACCCCTCAGGCAAATTATCCAAACGCGGCATGGAGCCGGGAATTTGACTAAGGCGCTTTTTACCCTTTGCCGCCAACGGCGTGGAGGCCATTAACCCCTGGGTATAGGGATGGGTGGGCGCCGTTAAGACATCGCGCACGGGCCCAAGTTCGGCCAAGCGCCCCGCATACATAACAGCAACCTCATCCGCTGCCTCAGCTATCACCCCCATATCGTGGGTTATCAGCATGATGGCAGTTCCTTTTTCTCGGCAAAGGCGTTTAAGAAGCGAAATAATCTGCGCCTGCACCGAAACATCCAGTGCGGTAGTTGGTTCATCAGCAATAACCAGCGAGGGTTCAGCGCAAAGGGCCAGAGCGATCACC